>JAHBUW010000001.1:300000-554643 GCA_019637875.1 Pseudobdellovibrionaceae bacterium
CCTCGAGCGGATGCCGAATCCCTCGGTGTCCGCGCCCATGGTGGATTCCGGCTCTTCTCCAGATACCGTTCAATAGTGCCAAACTTTGGCACCCCTTTCGCTATTCCCCCTGCGGGCGGGACGATTCCAGCGATAAAAGCGGGGTCTTCCCAGGGGAAATTTCAGGCTTGTCTACAATGTCGACAGGCCGCGGGTGATGGGGAGTCTAGGCATGAGAGAGATTTTGGTTCTCGGCATTCTGATCGCGGGGCTTTGGGGGAATGAAGGGCACGCGAGCGTACCCTTGGTGGCGCCGAAGGCTTCGGACTGCCGGGCGCTGGTGAAAGAGCTGCGGGCGTTCCAGAACGCCCAATCGTCCCTCATGCGGGGCTTCGTGCAAAAGAACGAAACCCTCGCGGAAACCCTCGATCTATACTCTGCGCAATTCCAAAAACGTAAAGGCACGCTCAAGAAAGGCGACTACGCTTCGCTCACGCAGTCGGCCGATGCGTTCCGCGCTCATGGTCAACGTGAGGCGAATCTGGTGGGACGTTTTGAGACGTCTTCGGGCGCCCTCCTGGACCAAGTGGCCCAGTGTCTGGAATCGACCGGACCCAGCCTTTCGCTCGCGCCGACCCACCAATAGCCGGGCGCGGTTTCTGACGAAACCTCGACTGGCCAAGGCTCGGTTTCTTACGAAACCTCGACTGTTCCCCGACCTTGCCCGTGCCGATGAGAAGTTATGCTCCGGGCCCGGGTCATTCTCGTTTTTCTTTTGTCGCTCTTCTGCGCGAGCTTCGCCTTCGCGCAGGCGTACTGCGTGACGAAGTCGGGCGCGCGCCTGAAGAAGACCGCGAGCGCGAAAGCCGCCACCAGCTGGCGTGTCCCGCGCCACATGCCTTTGCAGGGCACGGGTAAACGCCAAGGCGCTTTCCTTGAAGTCAAAGACGTCGACGGGCAGACCCACTGGGTTTCCCGCAGCGAGGTCACGACCGCGAAAACCTGCGTCGTCGTCCGCGTGCAGCTTTCGCGTCTTCGCCAAGGCCCGGGGAAGAGCTTCCAGGCGTCTCAACTTGGACTTGCGGATCGCTATATGGCGTTTCTCGATCTCGGAGGGGAAGAGGGATGGACGCAGATCGAGGACGAAGATGGCGAGAAGGCCTGGATCTCGATCGATCACATCTGGAAACCCTTGCGTAAAACCCGCGTGAGCTTCGAGGGATCCTAAACTCGCCGCAAACCTCGACCTGCTTTCGTCCGGAAAAGGTCGAGGCCCTCGCGTCCGAACACAACGCGTTGTAAGCTGAAAGACAGAGAGAAACAGAACCTGTTTTAGCCTGTCTCGGCCTTGAATCGCTTTAGGGACAAGCTTTTCTCAGTTTCTGCGCCACATCGTGAGCAGTCAGCGAAATCACCCAAGAAAACCTGGTTTAAGGTCCTGTAAGAATTGTGTTGTAAGTTCAGATCGATTGCTTTTATATAAGCCAGTTCCAAAATGGGTCCACGCGGAAATGAAGCTCCAACGGAAAGGGGCGAACGACCGCAAAGTGGCTCAGGGACTGAAGAAGCGGGCACCCGGGTCGCTTGAAAAATTGAGGGGGACTCAAGTTTTTCAGGGGGCTGCCGATAAGGGAAACCTTACGGGCCATGGTCCAGGTGTGCTTCACAAAAAGTAAAGAAACTGTGCATGGATCAAGGAGGGGAGTTTATGCAACAGATACCGGAAACGCTCATTAAAGAGTGCCGTACCAAATTGCTGACCGCAAAGATGGATCTGCTCAACCGCGTGAAGGAATCGCGCAGTGATCTCCATCAAGAAGACAAAGGCGGCGACGAAGCTGACCAGACCGTCCGCGTTCTGGCTGAAGCGGAGTTTCTGTCGATGCACGAGCGCCTTCGTTTTCAGCTGACTGAAATCGAAGCAGCCCTCAGCCGCATTGAAAGCGGTGGTTTCGGAATCTGCGAAGAGACCGAAGAATACATCGAGCACGAACGTCTTCGTGCCATCCCCTGGACACGCTTGAGCATCGAGGGCGCGGAAATCCGCGAGTCGATGAACAAGAAGTACGCCCGCTCATAACCGATTCTTAGAACAGCCCATGGGTTTCGTTTAAGCGCGATGCGCCATGGGCTGGAGTCCGCGCTCTAAGCCTTGATTCTTCAAAGCTAATGACCCAGATTGCACGCATCTTAAGGGAGGACCTTTATGGTGCGCGCTACCGCGTTTCGGAAAACTGTTCTGTTCACGATTCTGGGTTTGATGGTCGCGGGATCCGCTGCTCAAGCCGCTGTCCCGAATGAGAAGGCCCCGGTGGGCGGCCAATTCACACGCAACCTCAAAGGCGAACCGCCGACGCTGCATCCGGTCATGTCGACCGATGTCTACGCGAGCGATGTCCAGAACTACGTCATGGACACTCTGGCTTCACGCGATCCCCAAACTTTCGAATACAAGCCCCGCATGGCTGAAAAGTGGGACGTTTCGAAGGACGGCAAGGTCTATACCTTCATACTCCGCAAAGATCTGACCTTCCATGACGGTAAGCCCGTCACCGCGGAAGACGTGAAGTTCTCGTTCGATGCGATCTTCGAAAAGGCTTACGGCGCGGCCGAGAAGCAAGTTTACTACGAAGGCATCGAAAAAGTGGAAGTCGTCGATGCGCAAACTGTGAAGTTCACTCTGAAGAACACGTACTTCCAAAACTTCATCGCGATGGCCGAGCTGACCATCCTCCCCAAACACGTTTACGGCGATGTCGACAAGTCGAAGAAAATGACTCGTGAACTCGTCGGTTCGGGCCCCTACCGCCTGGATCGTTTCGACCGCGGTCAGCGCATCGTCCTGAAGCGCTACGACAAATGGTACGGCTTCAACACTCCCGAGTGGAAAGGTTCGAACAACTTCGAAACCGTTGTTCTGCGCTTCGTGAAAGAAGATGCCGTTTCGCTGGAGATGGCGAAGAAGGGTGACCTCGATCTCGAACCCCTGACTCCCGAATTCTTCGAGAAAAAAGCGACGGGCGAGCCCTGGGGCAAGTCGGTCTTCAAGTTCAAAGTCGAAAACTCGGCGCCCAAAGGCTTCGGTTTCGTCGGCTGGAACCTGCGTAATCCTTTGTTCCAAGATAAAAACACTCGCGTCGCCTTGGCTCACCTGATGAACCGCGACGAGATGAACAAGAAATTCCGCTACGGTTACTCGCTCCCCGCAACGGGCCCCGTGTACCAGCAGTCGGAGTACGCTTCGCCCAAAACGAAAGCGATCCCCTTCGACGTGAAGAAGGCGCAAGAGCTGCTCGCGAAAGCGGGTTGGAAAGATTCGAACAAAGACGGCATCTTGGACAAGACCGTCGACGGCAAAGTGCAGAACTTCCGGTTCTCGCTGATCCACGCCAACAAAGATGCCGAGAAGTATTGGACTCTCTACAAAGAGGACATGAAAAAAGCCGGCGTCGACATGGAGATCAAGTATCTCGAGTGGAACTCGTTCTTGAAGATGCTGGATGACGGTAACTTCGAAGCGGTGGCCCTGGCTTGGTCGGGTTCGGCGGACTGGGATCCCAAGCAGATCTGGCACTCGGCCAGCGCGGTTCCCGGCGGATCGAACTTCATCTATTACAAAAATCCGAAAGTCGATGAGCTGATCGACAAAGCTCGTATGGAGCCGGACAAGAAAAAGCGCATCGGAATGCTCCGTAACGTCTACGAGATGATCGCGGACGACGCTCCCTACGCGTTCCTGTTCAACGACAAATTCGCGTTCTATGCGAACTCGAACAAAGTTGAAAAACCGGGTGATACCTTCAAGTACGAAGTCGGCCACTCGTACTGGTGGACCAAGCAGAAGTAAGCTGTTCTTTTCGCGCGGGGTTTAGGTTGAACCCCGCGTCCGTTCTTGGGCAGGGACTGCCGCTCTGTTTTGGGGTTCGTCGATCGCGAAGCGGTGACGTGACTTGGGTTTAGGGGTTCTCCAGTTTGAAAACATTCATTCTGCGTCGATTGCTTTTGATGATTCCGACGTTTTTCGGGATCACGCTGATTTCCTTCTTCATTCTGAATCTGGCGCCAGGTTCGCCGATTGAGCAGAAGATCCAGGCCATGCGCTTTGGCGGTGGTGAAGGCGCGTCCAATACGCGCGGGAACGTCGGCCTCAATCAAGAGGTCATCGAAGATCTGAAGCGGCACTACGGATTCGATAAACCCGTTTACGTTCGTTACGGCATCTGGCTCAAAAACCTTTCGAAACTCGATTTCGGCAACAGCTTCACTTACGAAGAGCCCGTGATCGACGTCATCGTCAGTAAGTTTCCGGTCTCGCTACAGTTCGGGATCGCGACGTTTTTTCTGACCTATTTGATTTGTATTCCCCTAGGGGTCGCCCGAGCGGTGAAGGCGGGGACGGCCTTCGACTTCGGCTCCAGTTTCGTCCTGACGGTCCTTTACGCGGTCCCTTCGCTCGTGTTGTCGATCATGTTGATCGTCTTCTTCGGGGGCGGAAGTTACTACGACTGGTTCCCCATCGGGGGGCTGTTCTCGGATAACTATTTCGACATGACCTTGAGCGAGAAAATTTACGACCGCTTTATTCACATGGTGTTGCCGCTGACCTGCTATCTGGCGGGGGGATTCACCGTGCTGACGCAGCTCATGCGCAACTCGATGTTGGATGTCATGAGCATGGATTATATCCGTTTCGCGCGCTCGAAAGGCCTGCGCGAGAAAAAGGTTCTTTTCAAACACGCCTTGCGCAACGCTTTGATCCCGATCGCGACGGGAATGGGCGGTTTCTTGGGCGTCTTTTTGACCGGCTCGTTCATTTTGGAGAACGTCTTCCAATTGGACGGAATCGGTCGCTTGTCTTACACCTCGCTGCTCGCGCGCGATTACAACGTCATCATGGCGATCATCTTTTTGTCGTCCGTGACCCTGATGTTGGGCCGTCTGTTGAGCGATCTGATCTACGTGCTGGTTGACCCGAGGATTGATTTCAAATGATCGAGAAGCTGATTCGCAACGATTTGAGTTTGAAGCGTTGGCGCCGGTTCAAGAACAGCACCTCGGCCGTGATTTCGGTTTGGGTTCTGCTCTTGATCACCTTCTTCAGTTTCACGGCCGAGTTCTGGGCGAACAATCGTCCGATCGTGATGAAATACCACGGGTCGCTCTATTTCCCCGTTCTGAAGGATTACCACCCCACGGTCTTCGGAATCGACGGTTCGTTCCGCACGGATTACCGAGCGTTGGAGTTCGGCGAAAACGACTGGGCCGCATGGCCGATCGTGCAGTGGGACGCCTACGAGTCGAATTCCCACGTGGACAATTATCCTTCACCGCCGACCTCGACCAACTGGTTCGGGACGGACGATCGCGGTCGGGACGTGTTCTCGCGTCTGCTTTACGGCTTCCGTTACTCGCTGGGCTTCGCCCTGGGCGTGTGGTTTCTGTCGTACGTGGTCGGCGTGATCGCCGGCGCGGTTTCGGGCTTCTACGGTGGCAAACACGACATCGTGTTCAGCCGCGTGGTTGAGGTTATCGAGACGACTCCCGTTCTGCTTTTGCTGATCACCTTGATCTCCATCTTTTCACCGAGTTTGGGTTTGCTGATCGGGTTTACGGTCTTCTTCGACTGGACGGGGATCTTCCACCAGATGCGGGGGCAGTTCCTGCAGCTGCGCCGTCGTGATTTCGTCGAGGCCGCGCGCGCTTTGGGTGCGACCGATCGTCAGATCATCTTCAAACATATCTTGCCGAACGGACTGACGCCCATCGTGACGTTCTCGCCGTTCATCATCGCGGCGAACATCTACTCGCTGGCGATCCTCGACTTCCTGGGCTTCGGGCTGCAAGCGCCGACGCCCAGCTGGGGTGAGCTGATGGCGCAGGCGCAGAAGTACTTCACCGTCGCCGAGTGGCTGGTGTGGGCTCCTTGCGGCGCCTTGGTCATCACGATGACGGCGTTGATCCTGATCGGTCAGGCGATCCGTGATGCTTACGATTCGCGGACTTACATCGGTAAAATCAAAATTCCGAAACCCGCGGTTCAGCAGAAGACCGTGACAGCGGCGGGGGCCGGTCCCTCGGCACCGGCGGCGGGTCGGGACGCGTAGTCGGGGACGCGCAGTCTGGGACGCGCAGTCTGGGACGCGCAGTCTGGGACGCCTAGTCCACCGCTCTATGATTTAGGGGAGGAACTCTCGATGACATCGAAAAAACTCCAACTGAAAAAAACCTCGGGCTTCGCGGGTCGCGGAGCCTTCGCACGGGGCTTGGTGTTGGGGCTTGCGCTGCTTGTGGGGGCCGGAGCTTCGGCGAACGACCTCGTGGCGGAGCGCGCGCTTCATCAGCTCCAGACGCTCAATACGAATCAGTTCTTGAACGAGAAGCCGCCCTTTCAGGCGGATGCCGATGCTTTGTCGTCGTGGAAACCCGAATTTGAACAGTATCTGCAAGGCGTGATGAATGAATACCGCCTGCCGAATATCGCGGTTCAGCTGATCGACCGTCAGGGCGCCATCTGGCAAATCACTCTCGGTCATCGTGACGTCGTGAAAAAGCTCCCGATCACTTCGAAGACTTTGTACGCCATCGGTTCGACATCGAAGGCGTTCACGGGCGTGCTGGCCATGCAGCTTCAAGAGCAGGGCCGTCTCCATATCGACGATGTCGTACAAAAGTATCGCCCGGATTTCGCGGTCTCGGACGTACGCTATTCATCGCATATCACCTTGCGGGATCTGATGACCCACCAAACGGGTGTGGGCCGTCACGACTTGGCTTGGTACCACCGCGCCGGCGAAACGCGGGAGTCGCTGTTTGCGAAGATCCCCTCGCTCGAGATGGGCGCGGCGCCGCGGACGGAATTCATTTATAACAACTGGATGTGGACGACCGCGGGCCTCGTCACCGAAAAAGTGACGGGCGAGTCCTGGGAACAGCTCATGCGCACGCGTCTTTTTATCCCGCTCCGGATGCATTCGACCGTCATGTCGGTCGCCGACGTGCGCCGCTTCGGCGATTACGCGCTTCCTTACGAGGTCGGAAGCCTCGGCGTGAACGCGGTGCCGTTCTACGACATCGCGCCGATGAATCCCGCCGGCGGAATTTTTTCGAATCTCGACGACATGGCCCAGTGGGTGCGTTTCCACCTGAGCGGCGGCTCGCTGCACGGGCAGATGATCTTGTCGCCGGAGGGTCTGCGTGAATCGCATCGTGGAACCGCGGTGATGGGTGGGCCGAACACCTATGCGCTCGGTTGGGGCTCGACGGATTTCGGCGGCGATCAGCTGCTGACTCACGACGGAGGGATCGACGGTTTCGCGGCGAACGTGTCGTTGATGCCTTCGAAAGGTTTGGGCGTCGTCGTTTTGATGAATGCCTCGATCGTGCAACCCCAGGCGGTCGCGCTACGGATCTGGCAACATATCCAGAATATGCCGCTCAAAGATTTCGTCCGCGACACCGCGAAGATGGCGGAAGAGCAGTTCGAAAAGGCCGTGGATCTTTATCCGGATCCGCCCCAAGTCGCTTTGACGTCGGAGATCACTGAGTATCTGGGGTCGTTCTGTCATCCCGCCTATCCGGCGGCGACGGTTCAACGTGGACCGAAGACGGACGAGCTGATGCTGACTTTGTCGGTGCTGCGTTCGACGATCTACCCCGTGGGGGCGGACCGCTTCTCGGTGCGCGGTCAGTACAATGACGGCAAGATCGTCGCGTTCGAGCGCGATGCCAAAGGAGCCGTTACGGAACTGCACTGGAAAATCGAATCCAGCGTGAAGAAACCCTTGGTTTTCAAGCGCTGTCCGTAGTCTTTAGCAGTCTGACGATGAGATTTCTACGCGCGGTTTGTTTTTTGACGGCGGTTTTCATTTTCCCTCTCGCGGGGGCCGAGTCCCCGTCGGGAGACCTCGGCTATATGTTGAGCCCCGAGGCGAAGTCCTTCACGAAAGAAAGCATCGTCGAGATCCAAGGTATCACTTACCGTCGAGTCGACTACCGGAATTCCACTTACTTCTTTCAGCTGATGGGAGCCCAAGGCTCGGCGGAAGATTTGAAGATCTTGTGCGAAAATCCGGACCCGGCGGCGACCGCGCTCGTGCGTGTGGGGGTCAGGGTGATGGAGCGGACCCATGCCTTCGTCGAAGGACTCCAGATGGTTTGTAAGAACGCGCGCGGCGGTCGGATGACGACCGCGTCGGATGTGCGATTGAGCTTGATGCCCGCGCTCGCCGTGGGCTTTACCCTGGATGATGGCGTCGGGAAGTCGATCGCGCCGGGCCTTAAGAACAAGCGACTGATCGTTTGGCCTTATTTCGGCTTCGCGGCGGAAACGCCGTAGTTCGCCTTCGGTTCTGGTTTATTGGCGAGCCTTCGGCTCGGGCTTATTGACCCGCCTTCGGCTTTTCCTCGATCACGCGACCGTCGCGGAAGTACCAGACGCCGCCTTGTTTGCGGAATTTCGAGATTTCGTGATGGACGTGTTCGACGGGGGCGCCGCCGGGTTCGGTCGGCATTTTGAAGCGGGCCTTGAATTCCACGCTGCCTTTGTTGCCTTCGTCGGTGGCTTTGATGATCTCAAGACCGGTGAATTCGGCGTTGTTCGCCCATTCTTCGGTCGATTTGGGATCCCAGTCGTGGCGAGCCTGGGGATCCAGGCTCTCGTAAAGATAATCGATGTCTTTGTGAACGAAGGCCGAGTAGCGCGAGCGCATGAGGGTTTCCGGGCTGTCCGCCGTCGCGTCACCCTTCATGAGGGGTTCGCAACAGTCTTTGAAGGACTTGGCTCGGCCGCAGCTGCATGTGCTCATCGTGACTCTCCCTTTATTCCGGATCTTCGAGGTAAGTGTAGCCCGCAAGACCTTCTTCGTAGTGCTTGATCAGAAGCTTCGCCTCGGTTTTCGTCAAGGTGCCTTTTTGGATGCTTTCCTCGCACGAATTACGAATGGCTTCGACCATATGGGTCTGCGTGTACTGAACGTAACTCAGAACCTCGGTGACGGTGTCGCCGGGGACGAAGTGATCCAGCGTATAGCCGGTGTTGGTCACGGACACGTGAACCGCATCGGTGTCGCCGAAGAGGTTGTGCAAGTCGCCCAAGATCTCTTGGTACGCGCCCGTCAGGAAGACCGCCAGGTAGTAGGGCTTGCCTTCCACATAGGGGTGCACGGTCAGGGTGCGACGGGTTTTACCGGTTTCGGTGTCGATGAACTTTTCGAGTTTACCGTCCGAGTCGCAGGTTAGGTCGGCGAGCGTGCACTGACGTGAGGGCTCTTCGAGCAAACGGTGGATCGGCATCACGGGGAACATCTGACCTACGGCCCAGCTATCGGGGATCGACTGGAACACCGAGAAGTTGCAGAAGTAGGTGTCGCACATCTCGTCCGAGAGCGCCTGGACGATCTCTTCGCCGTCATCGGATTTCTGCGCGAGTTTGATCATCTTCGTCGCGATGGCGAAGTACATGCTTTCGCACCACGCGCGCTGTTGAAGATTCAAAACGCCGTAAGTGAACAGTTGCATCGCCTCTTGGCGCGATTGGCTCAAGTCGTTGAAGCACTCGTTCAAGTTATCGGGATTCAGCTTCTCGTGGATGTACTGCATGTCTTGCAGCACGGGATGATCCGCTTTGGTCGCGGGACGCGGGGGCTCTTTACGGCTCAGGTTATTGACGCCGAGGACGTTGAAGACGAGCACCGAGTGATGCGCGGTCAGGAAACGTCCCGATTCGGTCACGATGTTCGGGTGCGGGATGTTGCGCTCGTCACAAGCCGCTTGCAAGGCCGAGACGACGTCGTTCGCGTACTCTTGTTCCGAGTAGTTGATCGAGCTGTCGGAGTTTCCGGTCCCGTCGTAATCGACGCCCAGGCCGCCGCCGACGTCGATGAATCTGAGGCCATTCGCGCCCATATTGTAGATCTCGGTGAAGAAGCGCACGCCTTCTTTGAGCGAGGACTTGATGCTCGTGATGGCGGGGATCTGCGAACCGATGTGGAAGTGAACGAGCTCCAGGCAGTCGAGCATGTTCTCTTTGCGCAGGTACTCGATGCCTTCGACGACTTCGACGGTGGTCAAACCGAACTTCGAACGGGCGCCGCTCGAATCCACCCATTTGCCCGCGCCTTGCGAATTCAGCTTCATGCGGAAGCCGATGTGCGGTTTCGCATTCAACTTTTTCGCCGCGTTGACGATCAGGATCAGCTCTTCGTAGCGATCGACGACGATGATGGTGTGTTTACCGATCTTCTGCGACAGGATCGCGGTCTCGATGTACTCGGTGTCTTTGAAGCCGTTGCAGATGATCAGCGAGTCGTTGTTTTTCGCCATGGCGAGAACGATCAGGAGTTCGGGTTTTGAACCGCACTCCAGACCCAGGCGACGCGAGGATCCGCGTTTCACGAGCTCTTCGACGAGGTGGCGCTGCTGGTTCACTTTCACGGGGTAAACGCCCGCGTAGTAACCCTTGTAGCTGTGGTCGGCGATGGCTTTCCCGAAGCAGTCGTTGATCAGATCGACGCGGGCTTTGAGGATGTCGGGGAAGCGGATCATGATCGGTACGCGGATTCCGCGGTCGAGCAGATCTTGCGTCAGTTCATGAAGGTCGACGCTGGGGGCATCGGCCGCGCCGCTGTTGTGGACGGCGACATTCCCGGAGTCGTTAATGCGAAAGTAACCTTCGCCCCAAGCGTTGATTCCGTAGACTTCTTCGCTCTGCTGCTTAGACCACTCGCCGGATGAACTGCGGGTTTGTTCCATCGTTCTGATCGCCTCCCATTATAAAAGTCAGCCGCTTCAAGCGGCTGACTAAATATGAATCAGGCGATCAAATTAACGATTTTTCCGGCTTTGTAAATGATCTTTTTCAAGGGCTGGCCGTTCACCGCGGCCGCGACCGAAGCCACGGCCAGCGCGGCTTTGACGGCCTCTTCCTCCGAGGCGTCGAGCGCCAGCTCCACCGTGCCGCGCATCTTGCCGTTCACCTGCACGCCCACGACGGCCGTGTTGTCCACGGTCTTTGCGGGATCGTAGGTGGGCCACGGCGCCAGCGAGACGAGTCCTTCACCGCCCAGGCGCGACCAGAGCTCCTCGGCGATGTGCGGGCCGAGCGGCATCAGCAGCTGCGACAGCGTGCGCAGGGCCGCTTTGGGACGCAGGTTCTGTTTGTACAGCTCGTTCACGAAAATCATCATGGCCGAGATCGCGGTGTTGTAGCTCAGGATCTCGATGTCCTCGGTGACCTTCTTGATCGTTTTGTGCAGGAGCTTTTCCACGTCCGCGGGCAATTCCTGATCCAACGCTGACAATTGACCGTCTTCGCTGACGGCCAAACGCCACAAACGATCCAGGAAGCGCTTCACGCCGTCGATCCCGTTCGTCGCCCAGGGCTTGTCCTTGTCGGTGGGACCCATGAAGCAGATGTACAGACGGACGGCATCTGCGCCGAAGCTCGCGCGAACGTCGTCGGGGTTGATGACGTTGCCGCGAGATTTGGACATTTTCTCGCCGTCGGGGCCTAGGACCAAACCTTGGTGGAAGAGTTTTTGGATGGGCTCATCGTGCGAAACAAGGCCCGCGTCGAAAAGCACCTTTTGCCAGAAACGCGCGTACAGCAAATGCCCCACGGTGTGTTCGGCGCCGCCGACGTACAAATCCACGGGCATCCAGTACTTCTGCGCTTCGAAGCTGAACGGTGCCGAGTTGTTTTGCGGATCCGCGTAGCGCAGGAAGTACCACGAGCTTCCCGCGGACCCCGGCATGGTGTCGGTTTCACGTAAGACGCCCGCGCCGACTTCGACCCAGTCCTTCACTTTCGCGAGGGGGGCTTCGCCTTTATCCGAGGGTTCGTAGTCCGCGACTTCCGGGAGCACCACGGGGAGCTCCGCCGTGGGCACGGGTTTCAGGCCGTCTTTGGTGTGCAACATGGGGATGGGCTCGCCCCAATAGCGTTGGCGCGAAAACAACCAGTCGCGCAGTTTGTACTGCACCTGGCGCTCGCCGAGTCCGCGTTTTTGAATTTCCGCGACCGCTCGGGTGATCGCCGCCTCTTTCGCGAGGCCGTTCAGGAAATCCGAATTCACGAGCGTACCGTCGCCGGTGAACGGCAAATCGCCTCCATCGAGGACGCGGTGAACGGGCAGGCCGAATTTGTGCGCGAATTCGAAGTCGCGCTCGTCGTGGCCGGGGACGGCCATGATCGCGCCGGTACCGTAATCCATCAGGACGTAGTCGCTGATCCACACGGGAATTTGTTTGCCGCTGAAGGGATGAATCACGTGCGCGCCGGTGAAGACGCCGGTCTTCTCGGTCGCGGCTTTGCGGTCGACTTCGGATTTTGAGGCCGAGACCTTCACGTACTCGTCGACTTGCGCTTTGTGCGCGGCGGTCGTGATCTTCGCGACCAGCGGGTGTTCGGGGGCGAGCACCATGAAGCTCACGCCGAACAGGGTGTCGGGGCGGGTGGTGAAGACTTTCACTTTGTCTTCCTGGGATCCGTCGACGGCGAAGTCGACGAGCGCGCCTTCGGATTTACCGATCCAGTTGCGCTGGCCTTCCTTCGTGCGCTCGGGCCAGTCGATCTTGTCCAGATCGGCCAGCAGGCGCTCGGCGTAGTCGGTGATCTTCAGCATCCACTGCTTCATGGGCATGCGGATGACGGGGTGACCGCCCCGCTCGGATTTGCCGTCGACGACCTCTTCGTTCGCCAGCACCGTCTTCAGTGCGGGACACCAGTTCACCGGCACTTCTTTTTGGTAGGCGAGTCCCTTTTCGTAGAGCTTCAGGAAAATGAACTGCGTCCAGTGGTAGTACTTCGGATCGGCGGTCGAAATCTCGCGCGACCAATCGAAGCTGTAACCGAAGCTCTGCAACTGACGGCGGAAATTCTCGATCGCTTTTTGCGTCGTGATCGCCGGGTGGATGCCGGTTTGGATCGCGTACTGCTCGGCCGGCAGACCGAAAGCGTCGTAGCCCATCGGGTGCAAAACGTTGAAACCGCGCACGCGTTTGTAGCGCGAGATGATGTCGGTCGGGGTGTAGGAGGCCAAGTGTCCCACGTGGAGACCGGACCCCGACGGATAAGGAAACATATCGAGCGCGTAGTACTTCGGCTTATCCGACTGGTTCTTCGTCTTGAAGGCCTCTTGGTCGGCCCAGACCTTTTGCCATTTAGAATCGATCTCGTTGTGGGGATAAGCCATTTCGCCTCCTGGGAAGCCGCCTCTACGTTCGAAAAACCCGACTCGCGGAAAGCCGAAATTTTGTCGTAAAATATGGATAAGGCAAGGAATTTCATGCAGGAAGCGGTTCGCAAGGTACGTCGGATTCTGGTCGTCGATAACGACCCCGATAGCCTTGAAATTATCTCGGAGGCACTCAGTTGGGAAGGCTTTGCCGTCCAACGCACACCTTCGGGCAAAGAGGCCCTCGAGCTCATTCAAAATTGGGAGCCGGATCTCATCGTTCTCGAGCGCAACATGCCGCAGATGAACGGGCTTGAGGTCATTCGCGATCTGCGCCGCAAACTCAGCTACGTTTCGATCATCTTCATGTCGGGCGACGCTTCGAGCGAGGCGGTCATCGAGGGTTTGGATGCGGGCGCCGACGACTACGTGGCGAAACCTTTCGATCCTTTGGAGCTGCTCGCGCGCGTGCGGGCGCAGATTCGGAACAAGGATCTGCACGATCAACTCCGCTCGGCGAATGAGCGTCTGAAAGAGCTCGTCGATACCGACGATCTGACCGGACTTTTCAATATGCGCTCACTCTTTCAGCGCCTGGAAGTTGAGCTTGAGCGCGGTCGTCGTTACAACCGCCAAGTCGCGGTCGTGATGCTCGATATGGATCATTTCAAATCCGTGAACGATGGCCACGATCATCTGTTCGGTTCGTTCGTTTTGAGCGAAGTCGGCGCGATCATTCGTCAGTCGATCCGCTCTTTGGATATCGGTGCCCGCTACGGCGGCGACGAATTCCTGATCGTGTTGACCGAAACCGACGCCGAAGGAACCAGTAAATTTTGCGAACGTCTGCGCAAAACCATCGCGAAACACCACTTCGTCAGCGGCCCGGACTCCATGTACCGCACGGCCAGCCTGGGCTTCGCGATCACCCACCCGGGCCAAGCCGGCGTGGACCCCCGCTCCCTCGTCCGCGCCGCCGATATGGCGCTCTACCAAGCCAAACACGCGGGCCGCAACTGCGTCCGCCAAATGCCCTTCGAGGCCCCCGCCGAATCCACCACCACCTCCGGCCGCAAAGCCGGATAGGGTACCATCTACCCTGCTGAGCAGGGTAGATGGTACCACGTACCGCACGCGGTACATGGTACCTGACGCGGGCTTGACGGGGTTGGGGCTGCGCTTTAAAGACTTTGCCATGGATTTGAACAGCCGGGATGCGGAATTGGCGGACGTTTTTGAGGTCGC
Source organism: Pseudobdellovibrionaceae bacterium (assembly GCA_019637875.1). Taxonomy (NCBI): domain Bacteria; kingdom Pseudomonadati; phylum Bdellovibrionota; class Bdellovibrionia; order Bdellovibrionales; family Pseudobdellovibrionaceae; species Pseudobdellovibrionaceae bacterium. The sequence goes on from JAHBUW010000001.1 coordinate 314,397, forward strand.
AGATGGGAACGAGTTTCGTCGGCCCCAGATCGTGAAGGTCAGTCAGCTGCGCCATCACAATCAGTATACGATCGCGCTCGAAAACGAGTACCGCGACTATGCGTTCAATGAAGAGCGTGCGCCGTTGAATCAAGGCCAATGGCGTTCGCAGATTTTCAAGATCGCGGCGGACGCGCCTGTCGATTTGGAGATCGGCACCGGCAATGGCGTCAACTTTCGCAACCGTTGTCAGAAAGAGCCGAAGCGTTCGCTCGTTGGCCTGGAGCTGAAATTCAAGCCGCTGATTCAAACCATCCGTGGCGCGCGTCGCCTGGGGCTAGAGAACGGCCGCATCTGCCGCGCCCATGCGTTCAACATCGACACCATTTTCGCCGAGGGCGAGCTCAATCACATTTTCATGCACTTCCCGGATCCGTGGACGACTCCGCGCAAACCGAAAAACCGCATGGTCAACGAGCGCATGGTGAAGGTGTACGAAAAGCTCCAGCGCCCGGGTTCGGAGTTCGAGCTGAAAACCGACAGCGAAGAGTATTTCCGCTGGGCCGTGAAGCATTTCGAAGAGTCGCCTTACGAGCTTCTGCAATACTCGGAGGACTGGCACAAAGATCCGGCTTCGACTGGACTCGTGCGCACGCAGTTCGAAAATCTCTTCGCGCGCCAAGGGCTTCCGATCTACTATGCGAGATGGAAGCGCCCCTAAGCCGCCCGGAAAGGCGACGATGCCGAGAATCCGCCTGCTGAAAAATCCCGACAAAATCATCGAGGTCCCCGCGGGGACCAATCTCATGACCGCATTGATTGACGCCGGGCAACCGGTGGCCTCCAGCTGCGACGGTGAGGGCGTCTGCGCGAAGTGCCGCATGCAAGTGCATGAGGGCATGGAGAATCTGAATCGTCCCAACGAGCTCGAGGAGTTCCTGGCGGAGCGTTACGAGCTCAAAAAGGGAGTCCGCATCAGTTGCCAATGCGAAGTGCAGGGCGACGTCACGGTTCACGCCACCTATTGGTAACCGCGTCATGCGGGGGTTCCGGGTGATCGCACGCGGAAAGCCTGATAACCTGCCCCCCATTCAAATTGGGGTGTTTCATGGCAGACGCGACTTCGAACGCAGCGGACAAAGTTGAAAACGTAATCATCATCGGCTCGGGCCCGGCGGGATTGACCGCGGCGGTCTACACGGCGCGAGCGCGTCTGAATCCGCTGATGATCGAAGGCGAAGAGGCGGGCGGCCAGTTGATGACCACCACGGAGGTCGAAAATTATCCCGGCTTCGAACACGGCGTGACCGGTCCGGCGCTCATCGAGGTCATGCGTAAGCAGGCCGAGCGTTTCGGCACCCGCTTCATGACCCGCAACGTGACCGCGGTCGATTTCTCGCAGCGTCCGTTCAAAGTGACGGCGGGGAAACACACCTACTTCACGAAGAGCATCATCATCTCGACGGGCGCGAAGGCGAAATACCTGGGCCTCGAGTCCGAGCGCAAATACATGAACCGCGGCGTTTCGGCCTGTGCGACCTGCGACGGCGCGTTTTTCAAAGACGTGGAGGTCGCGGTTGTCGGCGGCGGCGATACGGCGATGGAGGAAGCAAACTTCCTGACTCGCTTTGCGAAGACCGTACATCTGCTGCACCGTCGCGATACCTTCCGCGCATCGAAGATCATGGCCGAGCGTACGTTCGCGAATCCGCAGATCAAGATTCACTACAATACCGAAGTCACCGAAGTGAAGGGTGACGATCGTGGCGTGAATGGTCTGGTCCTGCGTGACACCGCGAACGGCACCCAGCGGGAAATGCCGGTCCAAGGTCTGTTCTTGGCCATTGGTCATAAACCCTCGACCGATCTGTTTAAAGACGTGATCGAGCTGGATGAAGTCGGGTACATTAAGACGAAACCCGGAAGCTCCTACACGAATATTCCCGGGGTTTTCGCGGCGGGCGACGTTCAAGACAGCGTGTACCGTCAGGCGATTACCGCGGCGGGAACCGGCTGTATGGCGGCGATCGACGTGGAACGTTGGCTGGAGGCCAATCATTAATGGCGAAGAAAAAGATCAACACCGCGGACCTGGTCAGCAAGATCGAAAAAATCACGCGCTCGCGCATGCTCTCCAGCCCCGTCGTTGAACTTGATTCGTTCCGCGATCTGAAAAAGAAGGCCGAACCTAAAGTCATTCTCGTCATTGAAGACGACGAGACCATGCGCAAATCCCTGAAACGGATCTTCGATGCCGACGGTTACGTCGTAAAGCTCGCGGCCGACGGCCCCGAGCTTTCGGTGGCGCTCGATGACGTCCCTCCGGATCTGATTTTGATGGACGTGGGATTGCCGTGGATGAACGGCTTTGAGCTCGCGCAGCTCTTGAAAGACCACCGGGACCTGAAGTCGATCCCGCTCGTGTTCGTGTCGGGGAAAACGTCCGATGAAGATATGAAGCAAGCCTTCGATATCGGCGCCGATGATTACATCAAGAAGCCCTTCGACATCGACAAGCTACGCAAGACCGTGGCGACCTTGTTGAAGGTCAACCAGCAGGGCTAAGCCCGCGCTCGCAAGTGGATTAAGCCACAATCAGTTTCGGATCGAGAGTTTTCAGCAGCTCATAAAGCGCGTCTTGCACGTTCTGCGCGGCGCTGACGAATTTCACGCGGTCACTGGGACCCGAGTTCGTGACGGCTTCACCTTTAAACATCATGTACTGCTTCTGCTGCGAATCCTCGTCGATGAAGAGGATCTCGATTTTACCGTATTGAAATTCCGTCGGAAGCGCGTCGCGGAATTTCGCGCCGCCCACGCTGATGTTCAGCGTGCTGGTGCGGAAGCTGCGATTTTTGCAGTAAACGACGACGCTCAGCTCTTTCGCGTAACGAGGAGCGATCCGTCGGCGCGGTCCCGCCGAGTCGACGAAGTCCTTGACCAAAGCCTCGACGCGCACGGCCTCGGAAGCCTCGGCGCGCAATTGGCTGACATCGAACTCATTGAGGTTTGCGGCATGGGGAGGCGACGCGGGACGCACGCGAATCGTAATCTCGGTGATTTCGGTGCGCTCTTCCGGCGCGTGGACGGTCACGGACGACTCCGTTTTGGTTGTCGTCTGATCATCGGAAATTCGGGCTTTGCGCGCCGAATACGAATTCATTGGCATTTTTCCCCCATCGGAAAACCCCGGTGCCCTCAGACTCCAGTTTAGGGCCTCTGGCGCGTCTTTTCCGCTCCGGCGTGGGGTTTGGCTCAAATCGACGCAGACATTCGTGACGGGAGTGTTTCACGGTGAAACTCAATTCATTTGAACCGTCCCGTCAAAGCCGTTAAATTGGACAGACCAAGGAGAATCCCGCGTGCTCAAGTTTCTGCTCATCGCAGTCGTCGTTTTTTTCGTAGTCAGCGTGCTGATGGGCCGAAGCCCGTCGCGAGCGCTGGGCCGCGTGATCGGACGCTTCATGGGGGGAGTGCGTGAAGGAATCGACGCGTCCGGTGATCGCCGAAACGAAGGTGAAGTGATCGACGTCAAGGGACGTGAAAAGGATGTGCGATGATCCGCGCTCTGGGGACGATTCCGTTTTATTTACTGATGGCCGTCGCGGCCTTGGCCGAGACGAAGAACGCCGCGCCGGTGGATGCGCAAAGCGTTCCGGTCGTCACGGCGCCGACGGGCACGGCCGCGAAGGCGGTTCCGCGTGGCGTGAGCGATTTGCCGAAGTACTGCTTCGACACGCTGAAAGCTTTCCCCGGAAAATTCGACGCGAAACTTTTGAAGGCGGCGTGCGCAAAAGTGGAAGTCTTCGACCAATGCTTCAGCGCGAAGGGTGATCCGATTTACCACTACAACCGCGCCGGCAATCACAAATCGAATCAAAAAATTCTGGTGTTCTCGCTGATTCACGGTGACGAAACACCCGCCGGTGCGGTCGGCCGCTTTTGGATGGAGCGCTTGGATGGCATTGATCCCCGCAACTCGTGGCGGGTCGTCCCGATCTTGAATCCTGACGGGGTCGCGCTGAAGACGCGTACGAACGCGAACAAAGTCGACGTGAACCGCAACTTCCCCACGAAGGATTGGACCGAGAAGGCCCGGGACTACTGGGTGAAACAGCAAAAGTCGAATCCACGCCGTTTCCCCGGTGATGAGGCGGCCAGTGAGCCCGAAACTTTGTGCGCCCTGAAACACATCGAGGATTTCAAACCCGATTTCGTGGTTTCGATTCACACGCCGTTGAAGGTCCTCGATTACGACGGCCCGAAAGTGAAACCGCCGAAGTTCGACTACCTGCCCTGGAGGTCTTTGGGGCATTACCCCGGGTCCTTGGGGCGCTATTTGTGGTTCGAGCGCGAGACCCCGGTCCTGACGATGGAGCTTCGCGAAGACCTGCCCAAAACGACCGGACCTTTTACCCAACTGCAAGACATCATCGGTTTACTTGTGAGTTTGGAAGAAACGAAAGAGAAACCCAAGCGCGTGAGCGATCAATAGATCTTCGCTTGGAACCGGGCCCAAAAGTCGTCAAAATAAAATCATGATCCTCGCAATGCTCCTGAGCCTTGCCGTCCACGCCCAGCCTCCGCTTTGCTCTCCGCAAGGGGGCGCGCGTTTGTCGCCGAATACGCCCTATGACGCCAACGCCGCCGCGCGGGGCGGATCGCCGCAGAAGGCCCGTCAAATCAGCCAATGCCCCGAAAACGAAGCTTTAGCCGACGTCGAGAACAAAGCCGGGAACGTGCGCGTGCAGTCCGGCCGCGAGGCGCCCGCACGTCTGACGCCCATTGATCTTTCCCAAGCGCGTTCGATTTTCCAGCGCTTGAAAAACGATGCCCGCTACAGCTTCGCGAATCCGGTCGACGGTTGCTTCGCGCGTTCGCACCTCGTGGCGGCGGAGCTGCAACGCGAGGGTGTGGCTTCGGCCAAGGTGTGGCTGCACGAAGCGCGGGGCCGTCGTTTGCGCGTCGAGCGTGACGGGCGTCGTTTCGAGTGGGAGTTTCACGTCGCGAATTTGATCGCGGTCAAAAAGAACGACTGCGTGGAGCTGATGGTGCTCGATCCCGGGGTGGCCGATGAGCCCGTGACGATCGAACAGTGGCGGGCGGCGCAGATCAAACACGCGCCCGATCAGGCGACCCGTCTACAGATCTCATCACGTTTTGATTACGAGCAGGGGAGCGGTCGCGCGAATTGGAACTGCACCCACTTCGCCGCCGCCCGCGAGGCCAATGAGCAATTTCTGACTCCGGCGGCGGGCACGGCTCCCGCGCCCAGCGTTCCCGGTAAGGGCGGGGTCAGCCGTTGGCTGCTCATGGGATCGCTGGTCCACGCCGCGGAAGAGAACGTCTATTCGTTTGAAGGCGTGATCACCCGTCTGGAGTCGAAGGCTGAGCTGATCGAAATTTTGGTTAAGGGACGAGCGGCCTACTACCGACTGGCGCCCGATCACGCGCGGACCTTGCAGCGCCTTCGCGACGCCCATGCCGAAGGCAAAACCGTCCGCTTCACGGTTCGGCAAGCCTCGGCGCAAGTGACCGCGGTGCAAGTTCTTCCTTAGTGCAATTGACCTGAGTTCAGAGCCGAGTGGATCTGCTGGTTGCGCTCTTTGTTGTCCACGACCTTGTCGTGAATTTCGATCAGGGTCGCGAGCAGATTGTCCTTCGCTTTACGAAGTGCCGCGAAGATATCCGCATCCAAGCCTTCCGCTTCGAGTTTCGTTCCATCCTCGTGAAGGGTGATCGAAATGCGGTACATTCGGGCCAGCTCCGCCTTCGGGGGGAGGTCGCCCGCGTCTTCTTTTTTCCGCAACGCAAGAGGATCTTTCGCGATCACGGCCACGGTCGTTTCCGGCGTCGTGTACGGCTCAAATTCGCTCAGAATTTGGTAGATGTACGATTTGACCTCGGGACCTACGTTATCCAGGTCCAACTGAGGGCCTAAGGCATCTTTTTCCATCGGAACCTCCCAGTGCTTACAGGATACATTGAGTCCGAAACAAAAGGTGGCAAGTCGAAGTCCAGGAGGCAAAAATGAGACACCGGGCTTAAGATTTCGAATAGGCCCCAGAAGCGGGAGTCTCAACAAGGGGCGTCTCAGATTGAGTCAGTCCAGGTTTTTCATGCTAGAAGAAAGCCATGCGTGAACCACGAATTTTGATGGCAGGTATCGAAGAGGGGAAAGGTGTCGGCGACGCTGGACCGGCGGTGAAACTCGAGGAGTCCTGGCGGAAGCGCTTACAGCCTGAGTTTGAGGCCGATTACATGAAATCGCTGCGCGAGTTTCTACGCGCGGAACTCCAAAAAGGAAAACGCATCTTTCCGCGCGGCGATCAGTACTTCGCGGCGCTGAACCGCACACCGTTCGAAAAAGTGCGCGTCGTGATTCTGGGGCAAGATCCTTATCACGGAGCCGGACAGGCCCACGGTCTTTGCTTCTCGGTGCCCGCGGGCGTGCGTCTGCCGCCTTCACTGCAAAACATCTTCAAAGAACTGAACGACGATCAGGGCGTCCCGCTTTCGAAGAACGGCAACCTGGAACGTTGGGCGGATCAGGGCGTACTTCTGTTGAACAGCGTGCTGACCGTCGAAGAGGGAAAGGCCGCCGCGCACCAAGGCCGCGGTTGGGAACGCTTCACCGACCGGATCATCCAACTTCTGAACGAAGAGCGCGAAGGCCTCGTGTTCATTCTGTGGGGCTCGTACGCGCAGAAGAAGGGCGCGTTCATCGATCGCAAAAAACACCTGGTCTTGGAGTGCGTGCATCCTTCGCCGCTGTCATCCCATCGCGGATTTTTCGGCAGTAAACCTTTTTCGAAGACCAACGCCTATTTGCAAGCACGCCAACTTCCCGTCATTGATTGGAATCCCCATTGAATTTCGATTCCCGTCGCCGCTACTTTAAGAATTTTCCGAAATTGACCGGTGCGGACCGCGAAGACGCTTTGCTGATCTTCGACGCGAAACTCGCACGGTCGGCGTCGCCTTTGATTCGTCAGTTTCGCCGGCGGATCGCCGTGCGTGCGGGTGAAGGCCTCAAAAGTTTCGCGCAGGCCGAAAAAGTTCTGGGCCAGATGTTGAAGAAAACGGCCGACGCGCGCCGATCGCGGCTGCGGATCTTCGTTCTGGGCGGAGGATCGGTCGGAGACTTCGGGGGATTCTGCGCCAGCGTGCTTCGTCGGGGCACGCCCGTCGTGCAAATTCCGTCGACTTGGCTTGCGGCCGTTGATTCGGCTCATGGCGGGAAGACGGCGCTCAATCTGGCGGGGGCGAAGAACCAAGTGGGTACGTACTGGCCCGCCGAAGAGGTCTGGCTGATCGAGAAGCTTCTGCGCGCGCAGCCCGCGGCGCTCGCGCTCGATGCACGTGGGGAAGTCTATAAGTCCGCGCTGATCGCGGGGGGCGCGCTTTTCAAAATGGTCGGTCGCGCGACCACGCCTTGGCCGGTACTCAAGCCGATCATCGATACCAAAATGAAAGTCGTGCGTGCCGATCCGCGCGAGCAAAAGGGGCTGCGGCATACGCTGAACTTGGGCCACACCGTGGGCCACGTGCTGGAAAGTGCGCGCGGTCTGTCGCACGGGCGCGCGGTCCTTTACGGATTGGCTTTTGCGGTGGAGTGGCGTCGTCACGAAATGTTGATGGCGGGACACTTCCGCCTTCCCCGCTGGCTGGATGAAGTTCGGGATTGGCCGGGCTGGCCCACGGCGGAAGAGCTGCGCCGTGAGCTGCGGGGCGTGCGGGATTGGACGAAGCGTTTAGACACGGATAAAAAGTCTCTCGGCGGGGGACGCCTCCGTTTTATTTTTCCGCTTGAGCCTGGTCGCATCGATGTGCAGACGCGGCGTCTGGCGGATCTTGTCGCGGAAATCGAACGGCAGGCGGAATGACGCGCTTTCAGTTTCGCGGGGATGTTCCGGCCTCGAAATCTTTCTACAATCGCGCGATGATCGCGCGCAGCTTTTTCCCCGAATTGGAATTGAAAGGGACCTCCGATTGCGATGATGTCCGCGTAATGCAAAAGGCGGTGGCCTGCATGTGGGCGGGGGAAACGCGTATCCCTTGCGGTGAAGCGGGAACCGTCTTTCGCTTCATGGCGTTTCGGGTCAGTCGGCAGAAGGGCGATTTTCTACTGACGGGAAGCCCGCGCCTCTTGGCCCGTCCGCAAAAAGAGATTTTGCGCATTCTTCCCCAGTTGGGCGCGAAGGTGGAAAGTCGTCCCGAGGGTTTATGGATTCGCAGCGCCGGATGGCTTCCGCCACGTGAGCGCTTACGTATTCGTGCGGATGAGTCCAGTCAGTTCGTTTCGGGTCTTTTACTGTCCGCTTGGAATCTGCCATTCAATCTGGAGTTCGAAATCGAGGGCGCACGCGTTTCGAACGCCTACTGGGAAATGACTCAACGGTTCTTGGCCCGGATCGGTTTGAAGGTCGAACTGCGGGACGGCGTTCACCGCGTCGCGGGCGCGCAGGTGCCCCAACTGACTGTCGTGTCCGTTGAGCCTGATTTTAGCTCGGCGTTTCCGCTCGCCGTTGCGGGAAGTCTTTGGGGCGAGACCCGTTTGGATGGAATGGGCGGGGCTAGCCTGCAACCGGATGCGATCTTTCCCTCATTACTTGAGAGCTGCGGTGCTGCGGTCGTGCGTGAGGGCGCGGATTTGATTTTCCGCGCGCAGGGTCCCCTTAAGGGACGTACTCATCATTTGCTCGAGACGCCGGATCTTTTTCCGGTTCTCGCGGTGGCGGCGGCTTTCTCTGAGGGGGAAAGTTTTCTTGGCGGGGCCCCCCATCTGGTTGCGAAAGAGTCCGACCGGCTGGCGAAAACGCGGGAGCTTTTGTCCTTAGCGCGGATCCCCTGCTCTGTGGAGGGCAGTGGTCTACGTGTGCAGGGGCAAGGTCCGAGTTGTGTCCCGGCGACCTTCAGCTTCAATCCGGATCAGGATCACCGCATGGCGATGGCGGCGGGGCTTTTGAAACTGAAGAATCAACGTATCGAAATTCAAACTCCCGACGTGGTTGGAAAAAGTTATCCCGGCTTTTGGCGCGACCTCGGCACGGGCGCGGGTCTGAGGCTTCCTTGATGTATGTGATCGTTGGTCAGCGCGGAACTGGTAAATCCCACTTGGCGCGGCGATTCGCGCCGGGTCCCGTGATCGATCTGGATGAAGAGATCCGCGTGCGAACCGGGCGTGATCCGCGCGCGTGGATCGAAACCGACGGGGAGCGCGCCTTTCGCGAAATCGAGAAGAAAACTTTGCGGGAGTTGATGACCGCGACCTACGCGACGCCTCCGTGGATCGTGCTCGGCGCGGGCTTTGAACTCGACGACTTCGATTGGTCGGTGGCCCCGTTCGAAATGATTCATTGGCGACGGACCACCGACGCTTGGGGGCGGATCTTTACCGATCGCCCGCGTTTGAATACGAACGTTGATCCGCTGACCGAATACCTCGAACGTTACGCGGACCGCGAAGCGCGGTTTCGTCAATCCGCGGACTGGATTTTGGAGTGGCCCGAAGGCGGGCATTTGAACGCGAACTCGCAGGCCCGCGCGATGCTGGCGGGCGAGTCGCTTCCGTCGCATGCGGGGATTTACACTTTGCGCGCGTCGGACCGCGAACGCGCCCGCACCATCCTTGAGCGCTTCGTCAATTTCGGTTTCCAGGCTTTCGAGCTGAGGACGGATCTGTTGAGCGATGCCGATCTGGAATTCTGGCTTTCGCGCCTGCCGGCGGAAAAGATTCTTTTCGCCGAACGCCGTGCCGAGGCGAAAGTGCCGAGTGCGAATTTCTTCGGTAAGGACTGGGCGCTGGAGTGGGGGAAGCCTCCGCCCGGTTATTCGATCTGGTCGAATCACGGCGGTAACGAGTCGACATTCCCCGTTCATGCCGTGGACGTGCATCTGAAGTGGTCGCCCTTGATCGAAAGTTTCCGCGAGCTTCAGCGTGGCTACCAGTGGCAGCAGAAAGATCCCGCGCACCGGTCGTTCCTGCCCCGCTCGCTGGACGGGCGGTGGACGTGGTTTCGTTTGTGGATGAAGTCGCGCCAGAAACTCAACTTCCTGCGCGAAGCCGACAACGCCGAGGCTCCGGACCAGCCCTCGTTCTTGGAGTTCATCGATACGCCCACGGGCGTGAACTTCGCCGCGATCTTGGGCGATCCGGTCGCGCACAGCTGGACGCCGGGCGTGCAGGCGGCCTTCTTCGCCGAGCGGGGAATGCCCGTCTTGCGCGTTCAAGTGGCGCAGGACGAATGGGACGATGCCATCGAAGTCTTGCGGCATATGGGACTCACCGCCGCGGCCGTGACCTCGCCGCTGAAGCTGAACGCCTTCGCGACCGCAAAGGTGCGGACGCCCGAAGCGCAGCGTTTCGAGTCGGTGAATACGCTGCAGTGGACGGAAGACGGCTGGCACGGACACAACACCGACGAGACGGGACTACGTGAAAGTCTGCAAGCCGAGGGGTTGCTGAATGCTCCGCTGGTGCGGATCTACGGCGGGGGCGGGACGCTCGCGATGCTGGCCACGCTCTTCCCGCAGGCCGCGCGTTACGGACTGCGCACGCAAGGTTTGCGTTCCGATAGTCCGCCCGAGACGGGCGGCGGTACGGGCGGGCTGTTCATCTGGGCCGCGGGCCCGCAGGACGAACCGCCCCGTTTCGAGGTGGCGCCCGAGATCGTTTTGGATTTGAATTACCGGCAGGACTCGAACGCGCGGGCCTTTGCGCTGGCGAAGGGCGCACGCTACATCGACGGTTCGGGAATGTTCTTGGCGCAGGCCGAAGGCCAACGTCAGTTTTGGAGTGCATATGGGCGCGAATAGTTTCGGACATCTTTTTCGGATCACCACTTTCGGCGAAAGCCACGGAACCGCGCTGGGTGCGATCATCGACGGCTGCCCCGCGGGAGTGAACTTCGACGAAGATCTTTTGCGTCGCGAGCTCGCCCGCCGTCGTCCCGGGTTTTGGGAGGGCGAAGCCTCGGCCCCGGTCAGCGCGCGCCAAGAGGCGGATCTTCCCGAAGTGCTGAGCGGCGTCTTCGAGGGCCGCACGTTGGGAACGCCCATCGCCATTCAGGTCCGCAATCAAGACGCGCGTTCGCAGGACTACGCCGCGCTGAAGGACAATCCGCGCGCGGGTCACGCCGACGACACATGGGCCGTGAAGTTCGGCCACCGCGATCATCGCGGGGGCGGGCGCTCCTCCGGGCGCGAGACCGTCGCGCGCGTGATGGGCGGCGCGGTCGCGAAGATGCTCCTGCAGCAGATCGCACCCGCGTTGCGGATTCGCGCTTACGCAGAGGCCCTCGGCCCGCACCGTTTGACCGACTCCGAAAAGTTGGCGTTCCTGAAAGGGACAGACGCGGCCGATCGCTACGCCGTCCGTTTTCCGAGTCCGCGCGCGCCGACGGTGGTCGAGGATCTCAAGCGCATCCAGGCCGCGCACGACAGTTGGGGCGGCATCGCCGAGATCGTGATTCAAGGCGCGCCGGCGGGTCTGGGGCAACCGGTCTTCCATAAACTCAAATCGGATCTGGCCATGGCGATGATGAGCGTGGGCGCGACCAGCGGTTTCGAACTGGGTGAGGGCCTGCACGACGCCGCCCAAACCGGAAAAAGCTTCCACCAAGACGCCGCGTCCGCGAACTACGGCGGCATCCGCGGCGGAATCTCCACGGGCGATGAAATCCGCTTCCGCGTCCACTTCAAACCCACTTCCTCGATTCTGGACGTCGCCAAGCAGGGCCGCCACGACCCCTGCATCGTGATCCGCGCCCTTCCGGTCCTGGAGTCCATGACCGCGCTGGTCCTGGCCGACCACGCCCTGTGGTCCCGCCTCGACCGCCCCTAGGGACCTTCTTCCCTTTGCTTGCGCAGGTGCGCCACTCGCCGCGCGCCACCAAAGGGAAGAAGGTACCTTTTTGCGTTCCGATATCTGACGATGGAGGGATGACATATACCTCCTTGCGTCTGGTGTTCGCCCTCGCTTTGGTTCTTTCCTCGTGTTCGCATGCGCCCGTGCTTCACGGTCCGGTTCAGAATTACGTCGGTGCGGAAGACCGCGCCGAGGACTGGATGAGCGGCGACGACTACGCGTTTTACGTGCGGCGCTCGCAGCGTTCGCCCTCGAATAAGAAAGTCTACAAATACAAGACGACCGGCACCTGCGGCGGCTTCCCGCGGATCGACGTGAAGACCGCGCCGGGATTTTGCGTGGGCTTGGTGTTCGACGGTGGACAAGGGACCTTCAAGAAATCGCGCTGGGCCGCGCCCCTTGCGAAGAACAAAGTGCTCATCGTCGACATGGGCGGTTGGGCGCGCAACAACGGCCGCATCTACGTCCTCGACTTCGGCGTGAAGCCGGCGAAACTTTCGGTGATGCTTGAGCCGAAGCAGTTCCCGGCGGGCCAAGCGGCGCGCGGCATCTTGGATGAGCCGAACCAGATCTTGAAACACACCGACGGTAAGTTCTACGTCGGCGGGGCGACGGGCGTTTACCGTTTCGATCCGACGGCCTCGCGTCCGGAAAAAACGGTGGAGGTCTTGATCCGCGATCTGCCCGCGACGGGGCTGCATCCGCTGAAGTCCTTCACCTTCGATGAATCCAACGGCTTTTACGTTAACGTTGGGTCGGCGTCGAACGTCTGCCAGAACTTCACGAAGTACGGCGATACGAACGCGCAGAAGAATCCGCGCAACTGGCAACGCAAGCAGTTCGCGAACTGCCCCGAAGTCGAAAACATGGAGATCGGCCAAGGCCAAGTGCGCCGCTACGAAGTGCTCGCCGACGGTCGCTTGAGTTCGAACTTCACGGTCTTCGCGAAGGGGCTGCGTAACTCCATCGGGCTGTTGTGGGATCCTTACCGCAAAGTGATCCTGCAAACCGAAAACGGCCGCGACGCCATCGGCAAATTCGCGCCGAACCTCGTGACCGCGGATCTGCCCCATGAAGAGATCAACGTGCTGCAAGCGGGCCGTCACTACGGCTGGCCCTACTGTTACGACAACAATCAGACGAGCCCCGAGTGGACGAACGTGGACTGCGCGCAGTTCACGAAGCCGCAAGCTTTCCTGCCGCCGCACTCGGCGCCGTTGGGCGCGATCCTGCACTCGGGCAACAACTGGCCCGCGTGGTACAAGGGACGCCTGCTCGTCGCGCTTCACGGCTACGAGAAAAAAGGTCACCGCATCGTCGCGATGAAACGCGACGATCAGGGGCTCCCCACCGGCATTCCGCAAAGTCTGGTCTACGGTTGGGATCAGAAAGGAGAGCAGGGAGTCGGTAAGCCCACCTCCATGCTCGAACTTGAGGACGGAAGCGTCTTGATCGTTGAGGACGACGATCAGAACAAGATCTTGAAACTGGTCTATGATCCTACGCAAGGCGATGGGCAGCCCGTGCAGGAAGTCGATCAGGCCGTGGCCGCGACCGACGACGAGATGGAAAGCGAAGAGGTTCTGAAAAAACGTCTGGACGATAAACTGCGCGGTGGCAATCCACCCGTGTTCTTGCAATTCCAGGTGAAGGTCATCGACAAGTACTGCGCCGAATGCCACCAAGCCGCGGGTTCGCCGGGCGTGCGTTTGATCAAGTACGACGATGACGGAAACGCGCTGCGGATCAAACAGTCCGGCAAAGCGAAAGAGCTTCTCGAGATCATCAAGGGCAATCCCGACTTCATTCCCATGCCGCCGCAGGGCTGGGACACCCCGGCCGAGCAGGCCGAGGCGGTGAAGCTCCTCGAAGCGTGGATCTCAGGAAAGTAGCCGCTGACTTTCCGAAACGCGCTGCGTTTCAGGATGGCAGCGGCTGGGCGCCCCCGGCTGGGCGCCCCCGGCTACCTCCCGAGGCGCGAGGCGAGCTCGGTGAAGGCGCGTTCCTTTTCGAGTTCGTTGAAGGACTCGTGGCGGAAACCGGTGAAGGTCACGCGCTGTTTCGGCGCGCCCTTGCCCGCGTCCAAACGTTGGAACCATTTCGCGGCGATGGGTTCACTCACCAAAGGGTCGGCCAGCGGGGACAGCAAAGTCACCGGCCACTTCAGCGGCGAGGACGCGCCGACTTGGCGTGCGATCATCTCGGTCATCTGCTGGTACGCGCGCGGGGTGATGAGCCCGTGGTTCAGAGGGTCGGCGGTGTAGTGCGCGACGACCTCGGGATCATGGGAGACAACCGCGGCGTCGATGTCGTTCGCCAGCGGCAGTTGCGGGGCGAAGGGTTCGATCATACGGCCCAGGAATGTCTTCCAGGCGGGGGGCTCATGCACCAAGCCCAGCAGCGGCGCCGACAAAAAGAGTTCGCGCGCCGAATGCCAGCGCTCTTGCCGCGCGAGTTCCAAAGTCACCAGGCCACCGAAGCTGTGTCCGAGCACGCTGATCGTCGCGCGACGGCCTTCCGATTTCAGGCGCGACTCCATGGTCTTGAATGACAGCTCCACGCCGCCGAGCCAGTCCTCGCTCGTGCGACAAGAACCTTTCGCGCCGGGGGACTGACCGTGCCCGTACAGATCGCTGATGACGATCATGTCGATTTCGTTTTGCAGATAGTGCGGCCAGTGCCGGTAACGATCGGAGTGTTCCCCCCAGCCGTGAACCAAAAACAAAACGCGCGGGTTTTCCGTGCGCGGCTCTTTCGTCCAAAAACGCACGAAGGTTTTCAGGGGCTCAAGCTGTTCGGTGGTTTCCTTCCAACCGGAAGGCAAATCGGGGAAGCGGGGACTTGCGGGCATGCGGGGCCTCCTTGTGGAGGCCCGCCCAAAGCAGGGGCCTCTACGCTTTTTGCGCGCGGTACAGGTACGCGATGCCGCCGGTCAGCGTGCGGTATTCGACTTTTTCGAAGTCGCCCGCAGGACGGAGCAGCTCATTCACGAAACGTTGTCCGCAAGGGAACTCGGCCGAAGAGGTTTGCAGATACTGGTAAGCCTCTTTTTGACCGGTCACCCAGCCGCCGATCATCGGCAGCACCTTTTCAGAGTAGAACTTGTAAGCGTCTTTGAAAACCGGAATCTCGGGCTGGCCGAATTCCAGAACGAGCAGACGGCCGCCGGGTTTCAGCACCCGGTGCATCTCGCTCAACGCTTTCTGGGGATTCACGACGTTGCGGATCCCGAACGAAATCGTGACGACGTTGAAGGTCTGATCGGGGAACGGTAAGTTCGTCGCGTCCGCCCACAGGAACTTCGCCTCGAGCCCCAGGTTTTTCGCCTTGAGGGGCGCGTGGTCGAGCATCTCTTGGCAGAAATCGGTGCCGGTGACGGTCGCCGACGGATTCGCGGCTTTGAATTCCAAAGCCAGGTCGCCGGTCCCGGTCGCGCAGTCGAGGATCGAGTCCCCGTCTTTCACGCTCGCCCAGCGGACGAGCTTCTTGCGCCACAGGTGATGGATGCCGGCCGAAAGAACCGTGTTCGCCTGGTCGTACTTGGGCGCGACTTTGGCGAACATGTTTTGGATGCGTGCGGGATCCTTAGCGGGAGTCTCAAGCATGGAGTTCGATCCTTTGCATGTCGCGGCCGAGCGAGGTCACGATGCCGGTGATTTGCTTCATCATCACGCGGAAGTCGTCCACGGTGAGAGCCTGTTTGCCATCCGAGAGCGCTTCCGCCGGACGGGGATGAACTTCGACGATGATGCCATCGGCGCCGACGGCCGCCGCGGCCAAAGCGATCTTCGGCACGTACTCGCGGATCCCCACGGCGTGGGAGGGATCGACGACGACGGGGAACTGGGTCTTCGCTTTCGCGACCAGGACCGCGTTCAAATCGAAGGTGAAGCGGGTTTCGGTTTCGAAGGTGCGGATGCCGCGCTCGCAGAGCACGACTTTATCGTTACCCGAATCGACGATGTAGTCTGCGGCTTTGAACCATTCGCCGATGAGGGCCGCGAACGAGCGCTTCAAAAGGATCGGCTTGTTGGTTTTGCCGAGCTCTTTCAAGAGCGAGTAGTTGAACATGTTGCGGGCACCGACCTGGTACATCGCCGTGAAGTCGTCGATCTGCTCGACTTGGCGGGGATCGGTGACCTCGGTGACGAGTTTCATGTTCTGGCGCTTCAAAACTTCGCGCACGAAATCGAACGACGAGGCGCCCAGACCCTGAAAGGTCTTGTGGCTGGTGCGCATTTTCCAGATTCCGCCACGCAAAAGAACGGCACCGAGTTGTTTCACGGCGCGCGCGGTTTCCTCGAATTGAGCTTCGCTTTCGATCGCGCAGGGGCCTGCGATCACGGAGAACGTGCCCGAACCCAGCTGCGCGGGGCCGACCGACACAATATGCGAACGGGGAGGGACCGGCATGGGATTGGGCTGGGATTCAAAGGACAGAAACGATTCGTTCACTTTTCACCTTCGCCCGCGTGGAAAAACGGGCTATTCTAAACTTCAAAGGCCAGGTCAGAGGCACCTTATATCACCATTTGGACACAGCGCTACCTTCCAGTACGCGAAAGCGGTGGTGGAGGCGAGAAAGCAGGGGTTATGGCGCAAAGCGTTAATGAGTCCATTCAGTGGGACGTCTTCTGGAAAACGGGCGCTTTCCTGCGACTCTCTCAAGAGGAGTTCTTGCTCCTGGAAGGCCCCTTCACCAAATGCGCCGACCACGAGGCGGATTTCGGGGGATTTCACTTCTTCGGCGAGGACGAGCAGTGGTGGAAAGCCCGCCGCCGCCTGAAGCTGGGCCGTGAAGAATTACGCCGGTCTCTGGAGGGACAGCTCGGACCCCGCTCGCTCTTCCGAAATGATTTCACGCCCCCGACGCCCGAAAGCTTCGAGTCCGCGTTCCGTTTGATTCAAGGAAAAATCCAGCGCGAAGAAATCGAAAAGGCGGTGCCGATCCTGAAGACGGAAAGCGCCAAAACGCCGGGCCCCGCGGATCTCGCGCACGCGTTCTTCACGCTGTGGAATCTGCCGATGAACTTGCATGTTTACGGATTCTGGAACGAAGGTCGCGGCGTCATCGGCGCGACTCCGGAAACGCTTTTCGAGCTCGAAGGCACGACGATGAAAACCATGGCGCTGGCGGGCTCGTGCCCGAAGGCTGAGGCCGTCGATCGCATCCCGCTCTTGAAAGATCCGAAAGAATTGAAAGAGCACCAGATCGTGGTCGACGATCTCGCGATTCGTCTGAAAACCCTGGGCTGGATGCGGAGCGATCCCGTCGCCATGATCGAGCTGCCGACGCTCTTTCATTTGATCACGCGTTTCGAGGTCACCGGCATCAACAAGACGCCGAAAGAGATCATGCGCCACTTGCACCCCACGCCCGCGATGGGGGTTGCCCCCCGCGCCTACGGCTACCAATGGCTGAAGGATCTGACCGATCAAAAAGATCGGGGTTTCTTCGGGGCGCCCCTTTTCTTCCGCAAGGATCAAGAGCAGAGCGTGGCGCTGGTCGCGATCCGCAGCCTGTTCTGGGATGCCAAAGGGGCCCGCATCTTTGCGGGTTGCGGCGTCGTCGCCGCCAGCCAAGCGGAGCGTGAGTTCGCCGAGATCGGGGCGAAGATGGACTCCGTCTTCCAGATGCTCGGTTTGACCCAGTAAGAGAAACACCGAGTCTCTGGAAGACGCTGGACGAGCCGTCAAACAGAGCCTAGTCTCGCCGCATGTCTTTGACGAACCTCGAGCGCGCGCGGCTCAGCCTGACCTATCTTCTCGAATGCGGAGTCACCGAAGTGGTGACCTGCGCCGGGGCCCGCAACGCGCCCCTCGTCGAACTCCTGATGGCGGTGGCCGCCGATTTCTCGGACGACAAACTGAAGTGCTGGAGTTTCTTCGAGGAGCGCAGTGCCGCGTTCTTCGCGCTGGGCCGCTGCGTGCGGCGCGGGACGCCGATCGCGGTACTCACGACGTCGGGCACGGCCGCGGCCGAACTTCTGCCCGCGGTGATCGAAGCGAATTACCAAGGCCGTCCGCTGATCGTCGTCACCGCCGACCGCCCTTCGCGCTTTCGCGGCTCCGGCAGTCCCCAAAGCATGGAGCAGGTCGGTCTGTACGGAAATTACGTCGAGACCTGCTTCGATCTCGAAGACGACTTCGCGACTTTGACGAAAGCGTGGAGCGGCGAACGTCCCCTGCATCTGAACGTCTGTTTCGAAGAACCCCAGAGTCAGCGGCCCACGCCGCTTGAAACCATGACCGCCGTGAACGGTCTGCGCTCCGTTTCGTCGCGCGCACGCGTCGATAAAACCGCGGGCGACGCGCGTCCGGCTTGGCCCGCGGCGATGCGCCAGCCGCTGGTGATCGTGGGGCCATTGCGTCCCGAAGATCGCGCCGCCGCGCTCGAAGTGGTGCGCCGTTTGCCGGGACCCGTGTACGCCGAAGCGCTGTCGGGATTGACGGGCGAGGCGACCCTGATGGACCGCATGATCCGCGGCGAAGAGATCGCGGGGCTCGCGCTCGACGGAACCGCGGCGAACGGCGGGCTGCCGTTTTGCGACGGCGTGATCCGTTTGGGGACCGTGCCCACGTGCCGCGTGTGGCGCGATCTTGAAGTGAAACGTCGTGAAGTCCCCGTCGTGAATCTCGTCCCCGCGAACGCGCGTTGGTCGGGACTCGCGCGCAAGGAACACGTCTTCGCGTTTCCGCTGAACGCACTTCCGGAAATGCCGGCGGCGCAGGGGCTGGATCCGCGCGGGCAGGCGCTCGTGGAGCTTTCCAAAAATGCCGCCGGTGAATTCGAAAAACTTGTCGCCGATTTTCCGAAATCGGAAATGGCGCTCGTGCGCGCGCTGGCGCTCAGGGCCGCGCACCCCGCGCATTTGCAGCGCGTGTATCTGGGGAACAGCCTGACGGTGCGGGAGTGGGACGCGGTCAGCCCGCACCACCGTTTCGCGGACGTTTACGGTCACCGCGGCGTGAACGGCATCGACGGTCAGGTCTCGAGCTTTCTGGCGTGGTCGGCGGCGGACGCGAAGACCGGTGACCTCGCGGTCGTCGGCGATCTGACCGCGATGTACGATCTGGCCGCGCTCGGTTTCACGACGCAGCTCGAGCCCGCGAAACGCACGCTCGCCGTGATCAACAACGGCGGCGGCATGATCTTCAAACGCATTTTCCCCCACGACCTTTTCCTGAACCGCCACGAAACTTCGTTCGGCGACTGGGCGAAGATGTTCAAGTGGAGCTACCACCTCGCGCACCGACCCGAGGACTTGCGGTTCGCGCAGTCGCCGGAAAACCTCATTCTCGAGATCCGCCCCGACGCGGGAGAGACGGCCGCGTTTCAAACCCGCTGGGCCGAATGGCTTCGCCGCGAGACGGGTGCATGATTCAACTTTTCCTGCTTCCCGGATTTCTAGGCGAGGCCCGCGACTTCGATGCCTTCCGCGCCGAGATGGAAAAACTCGCGCCCGCGATCCGCACGGACGCGGTCGACTGGATGGACGAGGCCTCGTGGTTGGCGGACGAGGAATTTGAAACCGTCGGCGAGGCCCTCGCGCGCGAATTGAAAGCGCGCACGCGACCCGGGGCGACCGTCGCGGTGCTGGGCTACTCGCTGGGCGGACGTTTGGCGCTCGCGCTGCACGAGTATTTACGCGCGCAAGGCGATCACGCGACACGATTCATTTTCGTTTCGGCGAACCCGGGCTTGGCGGTGACGAGCGAGCGCGACGCCCGATTGAAGGCCGACGCGCAGTGGGCGGGCCGCTTCCGCAGTGAAGAGTGGTCGAAGCTGATGACGGATTGGAACGCGCAGGGCGTGTTTCAGGGTTCGGTCAGTGAACCCGACCGCGCTCGCCGTAAAGGCCAGCGCGATTTGCTCGCGAAGGTACTGATGCAGTGGTCGCTGGCGAAGCAACCCGATCACCGGGCTCGCCTGACGGCGGCGGCGGATTTTTTATGGATCACGGGCGGGAAGGACGCGAAGTTCACGGCGCTCGCGCAGGGGATTCCCAACGCAAAAACCATCCCGACCGCGTCGCACCGGGTGCATCTGGATGCGCCCGCGGACTTGGCCCGGATGGTTTCCGAAGAACTCGCTTAAAAAGCGTGGCTTATAGATTCTGAGTCAGCACGAAGACCGACAGGCAGATCGCCGAGACGGGGATCAGCGCGGACAAGAAAACGGTCTGAATGTTGTTTTTAGTACGTTGACTCATAGGACACATCCTTTCGGTCTAAAGACACGGATCCTCCTTGAGCAAGGGCCGGACCACGACGAAGAGGGCCCCAGTTCGATTGGAGCCCTCCGGCGGGGCTGGGAAGCGACAATTCCCGAGACAGGACCTGAAGTTATTTCTTCTCGAGGCGTTGAACCCGGGCTTCCAGGGTTTCGATGCGGCGAAGAAGCGCTTCTCGCTCGTTGAGGCTGGATTGGCCAATGACGCCGAAGCCGGGGATCTGCGAGGGGAGTTCCGACCGGTTCCGGTAAGACTGAGTGTATGTGAAGAGGCGCGCCGTATCGATTTCCAAACGCAGGCTCGGGTCGACCTCCAACGCGGTCAGCGTGTTGCTCATCTCATTGAGGACGTCGATGTCGACGCAGTTTTGGAAAATCAGGGTTTTTTTGCTCGCGGCCTCGACGCTGATCGCGGTCTGCATCATATGGGCCGTGCAAGGACCGAAGCTGGTTTCGATTGAAACCTGCGTTCGCTGCAGATTTTTGAAGATTGCGGCTTGAGCTTGGCCCGCGTGCAGAGTCGTAAGAAGAAGAAGGGCGCTGATCATCGATGTCTTCATAGCTGTACTCCATGTTGCGTCTATTGAGATTCTGAGGCTGCACCGGACTCCTGTTGCAAATTGGACCGCCTACTTTTAGCCTTCCATGGGAAGGCTAAGCTCACGGAACGACTCGAGTCTTAGGTTCTCGCGAAGCCGGAGGGACGAAAATGGGCGGCGTCTCATCAAGAAATCGTCGAAAAAAGTGCGGGACAACTGAACCCCAGGAGCCGGTCCCGCGTCCAACCCCCAAACGTCTTCCAGGAGGAAGCCCCATGACGAAGAGAATTCTGACCCTGACCGCTCTTGTTGTCCCCTTGCTGTTGGCGCTCGGTTTTTCCACGGCGCAGGCGCGTCCCGGCCACCACGGTGGACCGAAGATGCACAAGCTGATGAAAGAGCTGAACCTGACCGGTGAACAGAAAGACAAAATCAAAGCCGAGCGCGAGAAGCGTAAACCCGAGATGAAAGCGGCCCGCGAAAAAGCGAAAGCCGCGCGGGAAAAGCTGCGCGAAGCCTTCAAGCAGAACGCCTCGGCGGATCAGCTGCGCACGTTGAAAAACGAAGTGCAAGCGGCGCAGACTGCGGCGGGGGATCTGCGTTTCGAAGGGATGCTCGCGCTACGTGAAGTGCTGACCCTCGAGCAGCGGGCGAAGTTCAACGAGTGGCAGGAAAAACGCCAAGCCAAGGGCTTCCCGGGCCGTGGTGATGACGACGAGGATGACGAGTAAATCTTGAACTCGAAGGACGCGCTCTTTCAAGAGTGGTATCGCGACTACGCCCCGGGATTGCGGAATTTTCTTTTCCGCATCGCCGGGGCGTCCCCGTTGGACGATCTGGTCCAAGAGACTTTTTTGAAAGTCTGGCGCGCGATGGACGGCTTCGACGGTCGCGCGCAGCCGCGAACCTGGATTTACCGGATCGCCCACAACACGGCGATGGATCGTTTCCGTCAGAAGTGGCCCGATCCTTCGGACGAAATCGAGTCGCTGGTCGGCGCGACCGAGCCGCGGCCCGAGCTTGCGGATTTGATCGCGAAGGGCGTGGGCGTGCTGTCCGAGACGCTGCGACCCGCGTTCGTCCTGCATTACCAGCTTGAGTTCAGCGTCGCGGAGATCGCCGGAATCTTGGACGTTCCCGAAGGCACGGTGAAAACGCGCTTGAAAGCCGCCCGCGAAAAGTTCATCGAGTTTCTGAGACAAAATGGAGTCGAACATGAGTTCTGATCCGCTTTCCAAATTTCTGAAAGCCCACTCGGGAAGTCCGCCTCCCGCTCCGGCGGACGAGCTTGAGCGTATCCTGCGTCGCCGGGAACCCGCGCGGTCTGAACGCCCCGTCGGTCGGATGTGGGCGGGCGGGGGCCTTGCGCTACTCAGCTTCGCGCTGGCGTTCGTCCTGATCGGTCAGCAACCCGAAATCCGTCAGGCCGGTATGAAGGTCGCGGCGACGCCCGTGCGGATCGCGACTCCGTATCCCCAGGATCTTCTGGATCAAGAGGTCAGCGATTTCTTCGAGGAGACTCTCGACGGCGAAGAAGCGGAAGAAGCTTGGGCCGACGGGGAATTTCTTCTTTAGAAAGTGACCCCTGAGTGGGCGTTTTCCGACTCCCGGAGAGTTTCCGAAAGGACTTTTCTTTCGCTCATTTGGGGCACGGCCCTCCTGGCCTCACCGCAGAGTCTTACGCCGTCCAGGCGCTGCGGAGGCCCCAACTGACCGAAAGAAAAGTCCTTTCGGAAACTTCTGAGATCTGGAAAGCGCCCACTCAGGGGTCACTTTCTTTCTTTAAGTCGGCGCCGGCTTGCGTTCACCGCGGACTCCGTGGTGGAAGAGGGCATGGACCGCGTTTCGTTTTTCATTCTGACCTTGGGCCTCACGGCGGTCCTTTGCCTCGGTGAGGCGCTCCAGTTCGCCTTTTAGCGGCGCACACTCGACAAAAAGTTCGTCGGGCCAAATCGTTTTAAATCCCCAACCGAGTGCGCAGCCCCGCGAGTGACAATTTTGCGCCCGGGCCCGACTTTGCAATGAACTCCCTTACTCGCAGGAGAAAGGGAAACTCATGACGAACGCTTCCGTTCATACGTTTTTCGCAATGCTCTTGATCGTATCTACGGTGAAGGCCGAATTGGCCGCGCCGACCTCGAGCCCTCGCCAGACCGGCGCGCGGGAGGCTTTGGGACAACTGAAGGACGATGCGATGATCCAGTCCTTACCGACCAAAGAGTTCCGCGCCAGTCGCGCGAACGACAAGGAACGTTGCCCGGGAGGGCGTTTTCTAATCGGTAACAACAACACCATCACGCTCTATACGAAACGGAACTCCGAGGGGATCTTCTTCGGCGCCGGTGAAGTCATCTCGTTGTCGGAGGTTCAGGGACAGGTGCACAACTCGGTCGTGATGAAGCCCGGTTCGGGCGGTCCGGTCCGCTGTCAGTCCGTCACCGATCGCAGCGCCGTTCAAGAGGACGGGCGCGTCGTCGTCACGGAAACGAAAGTCGAAGATTGCAACGGCGTGAAGACCGAATCGAAAGAAGTCTTTTCGGTCGTGCGCGACGAGAAGGGACAATTGAAGGTTTCTTTTGAACGTCGGTCGCCGAGCCAGAATCTGAAATGCGAATATTTTGAAGGTGGAAAGTTGGTGCGCCCCAGTCCGGAGCGTCCTTTCCCGCCGACGCTGAAGAAAAAGCGCGGATAAAAAAAGGGAGGCTTGAGCCTCCCTTCGTTCTTTCCGCCGATCGTTTCCCTTAGAAGGGTTGCGGCATCTTTTTACCGATGGCCTCGGGCTTTTGCAGATTCACCGCGGTGGTTTTCAGCCACTCCATTTGCGCGGCGACGCTGGAGTACAACGAGAACACTTCGCAGGTATCGTTCGGATCGTCGTGCCCACGGCTGGTCACGCCGACGAGCACGAGTTGCCCTTCGACTTCGATGAAGGCGGGGCCGCCCGAGTCGCCGTGGCAGGCGCCCGAACCGGCTTTCTGATTCATCTGAATTTCGGAATCCGAGAAGTCGGGGTTCTCGATTTTCACTTTCGTTTTATTCAGACCTTGCGCCTCGGTCTTTTGGCGACCGTTGGTCCAACCGAAGCCCGCCAGCAGCGCTTCGCCCTGAGCGACGAGCAGGGTTTTGTTCGAAAGCATGCGGACGGGAGCATAATTCGCCGGGATTTCGCCGTCGAAGCGAAGAAGCGCGATGTCGCCCCAGTTTTTATCCGTCGCGAAATCGTTCTTGGGCCATTGCGGATGAGTCTCGCCCGCGATGACTTTGCGAACCACGCTGGCCGCGGCGGCTTCGCGCGTTTTCGGCAGCTTGTTGGTGAAGAGGATCGCGAGGTGATTGGGATCTTCGGTCGTGCAGTGACCCGCGGTCACCACCAGATTTTTGCTGACGAGCGAGCCCGTGCAGACGATCTGGCCGTAGCGCAGATTCACGATGGCGACGGTGGATTTCAAAACCGCGTCGTCATCCAGGACGGCTTCCCCGCCGAAAATACCCTGGGTGCCGTTTTTGCCGGAGCCCAGATCTTCGGTGGTCAGCAGACCACTATATTCGTCCACCGACGCCTTCGGCGCGCAGGCCGCGAGGCCCAAAGTGGATGTCACACACAAACTCAAAAAGAACCGTTCAATCCCTTGCGAAAACATCCGTTACCCCCTCAAGTCACGAGATGATGAGCCTTTGTTGGCTCCGCGTTTGGTTCAGCCCGACGGCGAAGTCCTCTTGGACGACGTTGACCCGTCAGATTTGTTTTTCATGTGAAATACGAGTGGGGGGAGTGAATGATAGAAAACATGGGTGCTAAGCCCGTCCTCGAAATCCTTGAGTCCGCCTTAGCATCAGGAAAACCGGCCTTGCGGCCGGATTCCTGCCCCCTCCCATGATGCCGGTGCGATTTTGGAACCACCCCGGCATGGGACTGGAATTACCCAGTCCTGTGGGGTTCAGACAACATCATAGTTGTGATTCGGTTAATTGAACTTCGTTATGACGCTCAGAATCTGATCAAATGCGTGCGAATTCGTCCGCAAAAGCGATCAAAGCCGAGCGAATGCCCGGTTCCGAGGCGGAATGCCCAGCGTCAGGGATGATTTCGAGTTTCGATTTTGGAAAGGCGCGGTGCAGCTCCCACGCGGAGCGGGCGGGGCAAACCATATCGTAGCGGCCCTGCACGATGGCGGTGGGGATGTGTTGGATGCGTTCGATGTTCTCGAGGATCCAATTGTCCGAGGGGAAAAACGCGTTGTTGATGAAGTAGTGGGCCTCGATGCGCGCAAAGGGCAGCGCCTTTTCGGGCTCTTCCATCGAGTTGATCGCATTGAAGTTGATGCGCAGATAAGAGGTCGCCATTTCCCAACGGCTCCAGGTCCTTGCGGCTTCCAGACGCAGGCCTTGATCGTCCGACGTCAAACGCTGGTAGTAGGCTTTGACGAAATCGTCGCGTTCGCTCGGGGGAATCAGGTCGCGGTACTCGTCCCAGATGTCGGGGAAGACGTGGCTTGCGCCCTCTTGGTA
This sequence comes from Pseudobdellovibrionaceae bacterium, assembly GCA_019637875.1. Taxonomy (NCBI): domain Bacteria; kingdom Pseudomonadati; phylum Bdellovibrionota; class Bdellovibrionia; order Bdellovibrionales; family Pseudobdellovibrionaceae; species Pseudobdellovibrionaceae bacterium. The sequence goes on from JAHBUW010000001.1 coordinate 339,526, forward strand.
GAACCAGCGGATTTCCGAGGGGCGGCACAGGAAAATGCCGCGCAGAAGAAGCCCCTGCACGCGGTCCGCGTGTTGGATGGCGTAGGTCAGCGCCAGCGTCGAGCCCCAGCTTCCGCCGAAGACGAGCCACTTTTCGATTCCCAGATGGGCGCGCAGCTTTTCGATGTCTTTGACCAGATCCCAGGTCGTGTTCTCGCGCAGCTCCGCGAAGGGCTTCGAGCGACCACAGCCCCGTTGATCGAACAGAATGACGCGATAACGGGCAGGATCGAAATAGCGGCGGTGGTCCGAGTTCGTGCCGCCGCCGGGGCCGCCGTGCAGAAAGACGACGGGCTGGCCTTTGGGGTTTCCCACTTGTTCGTAATAGATTTCGTGCAGGTCCGAGACTTTCAGGCTGGCGGAATTGTAGGGTTCGATCTCGGGGTAGAAGTCTCTCATGGCGCAGCCCTCACAGTTCACAACGGTGTTTGACGCAGAAATGCAAAATTGCGATAAGCAGCCAACCCTACATTAAGGAGGACGCGTGGCTCAACCGCTTTCCCTCAAGCAACGCCTTGCCGGAAACCCTTCACAGAACCCTCACTTTGCCGTGACCCTTCAGGGGGAGACCGGTGAGCTGAAAGCCACCGATCCGCGCGCGATCCGCGCCCTTGTCGCCGTCATGGACATGCACGCCGTCCTCGGCGGCGCCGCCAGTCACTACGGCGGTCCCGCGGCCTTCGCGGAATTGAACTCGGCGATGTTCGCGCTGGTTTTCGAACGCGCGAAAAAAGCCGGCAAAGAGTGGACCGAGATGTTCCACCTGATCAACGACGCCGGCCACTGCGAAAACGGACTCTACGCGCTGAAAGCCAACTACGGCATGGCGGGTCTGAACTTCGACAAACTCAAAGGTTTCCGCTCCATCGAAAGCGGCCTCACCGGTCACGGTGAAGCGCATCTCTTCGGCGAAGGCGTCGAGCTGTCCAACGGTCCGCTCGGCTCGGCCTTCCCGCAATCGCAGGGTCTGGCGATGGGTGACGCTTTGGCGAAGAACTCGCGGGTGACGATCACGGCCATTTCCGATGGTGCGTGCATGGAGGGCGAAGCGCGTGAAGCGATGGCCGCCGTTCCGGGCCTCGCGGCGCGCGGACAGATGAATCCCTTCGTCCTCGTCATCAGCGACAACAACACGAAGCTCACCGGACGTATCGACGATGAGTCGTTCGCCATGACGCCCACCTTTAAGGCCTTCGAGACCCTGGGTTGGGACTACATCTATCTGGAAAACGGTCACGATCTGCAGAAGTGCTACGACACCCTGAAGACGGCCGTCGATCGCGCGGTGAAGAACCCGAAAAAGCCCGTCGTCATTCACGCGAAGACGATCAAAGGCATCGGGACCGCGGCGACCGCGAAGTCGAACAGCGGCGGTCACGGTTTCCCGCTGAAGTCGGCGGCGGAGCTTCCCGCTTTCATCGAAGAGATTTATTCCGGCGCGGTCCCCGCCGAGTTCCCCAAATGGATCGAAGAGCTGAAAGTCCGCGAAGCGGATTTGAAAGCGAAGGCGGTGAAACCCGCTCAGCCCGAAGAAAAAATCCAGACCGGCGTTTCGGCCGCGATGATCCGCGCGCGCAAGGCGGGTTTCCCCGTCGTGTCGGTGACCTCGGATCTTCCCGGTTCGACGGGCGTCGCGGGCTTCCGCAAGGAATTCCCCGAGGCGTCGTTGGACGTCGGCGTCGCCGAGTCGAACATGATCTCGGTCGCGGCGGGCATGACGAAAGTGGGCTTCATCCCGTTCGTCGATACCTTCGCGCAGTTCGGCGTCACGAAGGGCGCGCTCCCCATCACGATGGCGAATCTGTCGCTGGCCCCGGTGATCTGCGTGTTTTCGCATACGGGCTTCCAAGACGCGGCCGACGGCGCAAGCCACCAGGCCCTGTCATACCAAGCGATGTTGTCGTCCATCCCGCACACGCGCGTGATCCAGCTTTCGTGCAGCGAAGAGGCCGACGCGCTCGTGACCCAAGCGATCGAAGAGTTCGCGAATCATCTGAAGGCGGGCACGACTCCGCCCACCACGGTGTTCTTCTTGGGACGTGAAAACTTCCCGAAGAATTTCGGCGCGACGAAGTACGCACTCGATCACGCGCAGACGCTGGTCGACGTGGCGGGACTGGATCCCGTGCTGCTCGTTCCCGTGGGCTCCATGGTCGGCGAAGCTTTGAAGGCGCAAAAAGAACTCGTGGCGAAAAATCGCGGCGCGGTCGTCATCGCGCCCAGCACGACGAATGTCGTCGACTGGGCCACGTTCGAACCCGCACTTAAAAAATGTAAACGCGTCGTCGTGATCGAAGATCACCAGAAGATCGGCGGTTACGGCCAGTTCTTGGCGGCCGAGCTGCTCGAGCGCGGTTTTAAAAATGATCTGCGGATCTTGGGCGTGAAAGGCGAATTCGGGCAGAGCGCGTACAACGCGATCGACCTGTACCGCAAACACGGCCTGGATAGCGCGAGCATCGTGAACGCCTGCCTTTAGTGACGTGATTTTCCCATGACCCGGTACGCGCTGCCGTCGCAATAACAGTAGGCGCGCGCATCGGGGAAGTACTCTTTCCGACGGGCGGTCGAACAGCTTCCCAGGTTCGCCGTCGAGATCGGATCGCATCCCATATCAAAGACGTTCAGGGCATCGGCTCCGTCGGAAGACGTAATGTACAGGTAACGTCCGTAGGGGACGGCTTTTTCCGGCGACGTGATGTTGGCGTTGTTCGTCGAAACCGCGACGGAGGGCGATGACGGGGTCGCCACATCCACCATTGAAACGTAGTTGCTCGTCTTCCCGGCCACGAAAGCGTAGCGTCCCCGCAACGTCAGTGCCGTCGCCGTTTGCATGCGGGTGGTGTCTTGGAAATTGGTGAGGTAGGTGGGCGTCGTTCCGGACACGTTCCAAGAATAGAAGCGGCTGCTGGCATTCGTGACCGCGTAGAGCGTATTGCCGTCTTCGCTGAAAGCCGAAAATTCGATGTCCCCCGCATTCGCGTGGGTCGTATAGGCCTGGAAGACCGGGCTGACCGGATTCGCGATGCTGACATGCGCGATCCCGCCGTCGGCGAAACTGATCAGCAGTTTGTTTCCGAAACGTCGGACTTGGTTGCAGTACTGCTGCGGGCCCCCCATGGCGTTCGTGATGTCGTAGATTGCGGTTGAGGTGGGGCTTGCGGGGTTCGTGGTGTTGATGACGTGCAGGATGCAACGATTCGCCGTCGGACCCGAGGCCCAACCAATCGCGTAGGCGATCGTTCCGTCCATCGAAGTGTCGAGGGACCAGATGTTTTGCATTTGCGTGGGAAGGTTCAAGCGACCCGAGAAGGCGGGGGCCGCCGGATTGGCGACGTTGACCGTGAAGAAGTTCCGGCCCCCGCGCGCGACGCCGAAAACCCAGTTTCCGACGAGCTTGGAGTCGGTCCAGTCGCCGGCGTTCGCGTTATCGGCGGTGACTCCCAGGATCGTCGGCGCGGCGGGCGAGGCGCTGATATCCATCACGACGAGTTTTCCGCCGAATTGCGATCCGACGTAAGCCTTCGTCCCGTCCGGCGAGATCTCGAGGACGTTGGCGACGTTCAGGTCCGCGCTGGTACGGCGGCTCCCGTAAGTGAGTGCCGAGACCGTGCAGCTCGGTGCTCTGATGCGGATCAGGTTCGCCCCGTTGCAATGAGTGTATGCGCTTGATCCCGAGTGCCAATCCCAGCGTCCCGCGACGCTGCAAGCGCCCGCCGAGCCGTCGGTGAACATCGGCACCCAATTTTGGCCATCACAAAAGTGCGCGGTGCCAGAGATATCCTCGCGCGCGCCGGCCTTCGCGCTCGGAGTCGTGCAGTCCGCCGCCGCCTGCGAAGAGAGAAAAAGAAGACCCATCAGCCATGAGGTCAGTCCATGACGAGCTGGCATGACTTCATTCTAGCTTTGCGGCTGCGCGGGGCCTATAGCAACCGCCCCCGTGTGGAGAATTTTAGTATTCGTAAAGACGTCTGTCTGGTTTTGGGACGAAAACCAGCGTGCGCAGTTAACGAGTCTTAATGGGTCTCTTCGCCCGTGCGGGGAATCATCTGATCGAGTTCGCTGGCGGGATCCGCCGAGGGCTCGAGCGGAATGTCGGAACCCATTTCGGGAAGATCTTCGAGTGTCACGGGAGGCGCGCCTTGATCGGCACTGGCGTCGCCGGGCTCGGATTCCATGAAGTCGTCTTCGCCGGTTTCGTTGATGCCCCCTTCGGGCACGGCGCCCGCGATCGGCTCTTCCAGAGCGGGCGGCGCTTCGGTCACGGCGGGAGCTTCGGTCGTCAGCTCTTCGGGTGAAACGGGAGCTTCAGGATTCGCCGAGACGAAGAAAACTTGTCCCAACCATCCCATCTGCGCTTCGAGTTTCAAATGCGTTGTTCCCGGCGCTTGCAGTTCGCTCGGAACGCGGAAAGTGATCTGCCCGTCCAAGCAACGGGTCCCGTCGCTCTCGGGAGTGATCTGACATTCGATGACGAATTTTTGCGATGCGAACATCCGGTTCACCGAAGTGAAGACGCCGTGTAACCAGAAGAACGCCGACCACGAAAAGAAAATCGCGTAGGCGAGCGCGGTGCGGGTGAAATAGTGCGGGGGCACGCGCAGGGAACTCCATAGAAGTCCCAGCCCCGTCGCGAACAAGCTGAGGCCCAGCCACACTTTGAAGGCACGAGGTTCAAGCATCAGGTCGCCGGTCACCAGGAACGGGCGCAAAATCAGCACGACCACGCCCGCGCCCAGCATCGCGAGCGGCAGCGAGGTCGACCAGCGCCAGCCGCGGATATCGCCCGGTTTCATTTCATTCAAAGGCAGATCGAACTGCACTTCTAAGATGTGGCTCAGGGCTTCGGTCGCTTTTTGCATTTCGGGCGACTCGAGAAAGTCGTCGCCCATTTTGGTTTGGGGTTGCAGATACCCATGAAGTTCCGAGCCGGTCGAGATCAGACGGAATTTGCCTTGCTCTTGCAATGCGACGAGCGCGTTCAAGACGCTCACGCGATCGCTGAAGAGCTTCGCGAGTTCGGGATCTTCAACCAAGGTGTGGAAATGCAATTCAAGAGGCGTCGGCTGGTCGATTTTGAGCGCACTCAAGATCTTGTTCTGCAATTTCGACCACGGCGTGGCGGGGCGAATGTCGAAGTAGGCGGACTTGAAGCTCGGAATCGAGAAATAGATTCTTTGTTTGTCGCGTTTGATTTCCCACTCGCGCTCGAACAGCCGTTTTTCTTCCCCGGTCCAGCGACGGCGGTGGGCGCCCCGCGCGAGCAGGACCCAAAGACCAATCAGCAGTAAGAGTGCGACGGCAATCAATGGCATCACCTAAGAGATCGGAAATTATTCCCCAGGACTTAACGCTGGTCCGGTCGGGGAGGGCTCCGCGTCGAAAACCCGTGTCAGCCCGGGACGACACGCCTAAGAAATGCGCAAGAGTTCGACGAATGGCAGCGAAAAAGTCGTTGCCTTGAGGGCGGGCGGCCTTTTAGAACCTCCTGAATCATAACAGGAGTCGTCCCATGAAAGCCGTCACCGAATTCTCGACCTTTAAATTGGCTCAAGGCCTCAAAGCGCAAACCGAACTGACTGCCGGTGGCAAATCCCCCGAAGAAGTCGAAGTGGCTTTGGGCGAAAGCATGAAGCTTGAAGGCGAGAAGCTGAAGTACTTCGTGAACGCTCTCACCGTGGCGTCGACCAATATGGATAAACTGACCCGCGTGATGGTCATGCGCCTGAACGAAGGCGAGTCGGCTCCCGCGAAAGGTCAGCTGATCGAAGAGTTCTGCTACGTTCCCGAATTCCTGCCCACTCCCAAGGCCGCTCCCGAGAAGTCGGAAGAGGGTGGTCGTGGCGGACGCGGTGGCCGTGGTGGCCGCGGCGGTGGCGGACCCGGTAAAGGTGGACCCGGCGGCGGTGGTCGCGGTAACGCTCCCAAGTCTTCGCCCTGGGGCCTGTCGCCCGAAGAAATCGAAGCCAAGAAACAAGCTTCGAAAAACGCAGCGTCTAAAGCTAAAAAGTAATCTCGCGGACTGCGAATTGATCGATATGAAAAAAGCGGCTTCAGGGCCGCTTTTTTCGTTTCTGCTTTGGGTTTGATTCTAGTGATTCGTGGGGCGGGTTTCGTCGTCGTCATCCGCCGACGGGATGGGCGGAAGATCGTCATCCAAGTCGTCGTCTTCCTCGACGGGTTCGTCGAGTTTTGCGTCCAGGATCTGCTCATCGACGGGGGGCGACGACTTGTCGCCTTTGCCCTTTTCGCGCGCGGGCGGCGGCGGAAGCGGAACGCCATTCAAGCGATCAATCCAGAACTGCAAAGTCGCGGGACTCAATTGGAATTCGTAAGCCATGATCCGCAACGCCAGAGGCAGCGAGGGATGATGAGTGAACGCCTGCTGGCGGCGCTGACCGCGGCGGCGGAAGTGTTCCGTGTCGACCAGGCGCGGGCGGAATTGCAGTCCCGCTTCGATCTCGGCCCATTCGGCTTTGAAAACGCCCATTTCCAAACGGTAGAAGGCTTCTTCTTGCTCGGCCGACCAGGGGGCGTCCGCAGTGGCTTCCCGCAACGCCAGAACGAAGGGCACGTAAAGCTCGACGGGATTCGACGGATCCAAGATGTAGTCGTTCGCGCGCGCGAGCGAGGTCAAGAAAGTCTCTTGCGCGACGGGATCGCTGAACACCGGGATCAGGCTCGGCAGACAGATTTGCAGCAGGTTCAGATCCCACATCTCGACGAAGGCGCGGACGGGATCGTTCAGACGGAAGATCTTCAAGAACTCTTCGCGACGACGGGGCAGCACGCTTTTCGCCAGCCAGTCGGCGTGATCCTGGATCGCCGCGCGCAGGGGCGTGTCGATCCGGAAGCGCAGCTTGTGCGACAGGCGCAGCGCGCGCAGTGAGCGGATCGGATCTTCCTGGATGCGCTGAACGGGATCGCCGATCATCTTCAAGATGCGGTTGTTCACGTCCTGCAGGCCGTTCGGATAATCGTGGAGCTCTTCTTTGACGGGATCGTAGAAGAGCGCGTTCATCGAAAAATCGCGGCGGAGCGCATCTTCCTCGCAGGTGCCGAAGAAGTTGTCGCCGATGGGCGCTTCTTCGCCCTCCACGAAATCCTCGGGGCGGCCCGAGCGGCGGAAGGTCGCCACTTCGAACTGCTGGTCGCCGCGCTTCACGAGCACAAGGCGGAAGCGTTTGCCGATCACGTAACTGCCGTGAATGAGCTTGCGGATTTCGTTGGGGAGCGCGCTGGTCGCGATGTCGTAATCCTTGGGATGGACTTCGCAGAGAAGATCGCGGACGCAGCCGCCAACCAGGTAGGTTTGGTGCCCTTTGGCCTGCAGACGCTTCACGATATCGAACGCGTCGCGGTCGATCCAACTTGCGTGCAGAGAGGGTCTCACGGTAACTTTCATCGGTTGCAACTATGTCATCTTACCTAGAGCAGTTCAATTATCAATTCCTCAGTGGTGGTGGTCGCAAGTGGACCCTCGGCGAAGTCCAAGCGGAGAGTGCTTCTCCTGGACTCACGCGCTGGGTGTTTTTACACGGTCTGATGGGCTACGCGATCAATTGGCGAAAAATCACCACGCTGATGGGGCCGAACGATTTGTGTCTGATCTTCGATCAGCGCGGTCACGGCCAGTCCGTGAAGCCCGAGTTCGGCTACGCGCCCGAGGACTACGCGCAAGACCTCAAACACATTCTCGACGAGATCGGCTGGAGCAAGATCAACCTCGTGGGCCACTCGATGGGGGCGCGTAACGCGCTTCTCTTCGCCGCCCGGCATGCCGAGTATCTGAACCTCCTCGTGATGGAGGATCTGGGGCCGGATTCCAGCGAAAAGGCGCTTCCTTATTACGAGATGCTCTTGAATTCGGTGCCGACGCCATTTCCGACGAAGCTCGCGGCCAAAGAGTACTTCATGAACGATTTCCGCAAAGTGCCCGTGCGCGGGGATCGGGACACCATCGGTCTTTATTTCTACTCCAATATCGTCGATCTGCCGGGTGGGGGCGCCGATTGGCGCTTTTCCAAGCAGGCGATTCTGGAGAGCGTCCGCCAAGGACGCGCGAAGGATCACTGGAACGAGTTTCGCGCATTGTCGATGCCCACACTCGTGATCCGGGGCGCCGACAGCGAAGAGCTCACGCGCGAGACCTTCGAGAAGATGGAGCGGGCAAATCCACGCGTCGAGGCTGCCGAGATAGCTGACGCAGGGCATTGGGTCCACTATGACCAGCCCGAAAAGTTCGTCGAAGCCTTGAAATCTTTCGCGATGAAGAGCACATAATGCCCGACCCGGGCCGAGGCATTTTGACAAATTTTTGAGCCGCCTTTAGGGTCAACTTTTGTGCGCCAAGCAGCGGAATTCCTCGTCGAGTTATTCCCCCTTGGCCTAGCCTTCGGGGACGACATTGAACTTTGCAGATTTAGGCCTGGATTCTCAACTTCTTCAGGCCATCGAAAAACTGGGATACGCATCCACCACTCCTATCCAAGAGAAAACCATTCCGGTCCTTCTTGAAGGACGCGACGTCTCGGGACTCGCGCAGACCGGAACCGGCAAGACCGCCGCTTTCTTGATTCCTTTGATGGACCGGATCCTGAAGGGTCGCGTTTCGACCGAAGGAATGAGCGAAGACGACAAAAAGAATCTGGATGCTCGTCGCTTCGTCGACTGGCGCGCGCAGAACTTCATTCTGGTTCTCGTGCCCACGCGTGAACTCGCCGAACAAGTTTACGAAAACGCGGTGAAGCTCTCGATGGTCTCGGGACTGCGCGCGGTTTCGGTTTACGGTGGAACCTCGTACGAAAAACAAAAAGAAGGTCTCGCGGCGGGCGTGGAGTTCGTCGTGGCGACTCCGGGTCGTTTGATCGACCTGTACAAAGAGCACGTCTGCGATCTGAAACAAGTCCGCGCCGTGGTTTTCGATGAAGCCGATCGCATGTTCGACATGGGCTTCAAGGACGATATGAAGTTCATCCTTCAGCGCATTCCGAAAGAGCGCCAAGTCGCGGTCTTCTCGGCGACGATGAACTTCGACGTCACCAATACGCTTTACCAATTCGGTTCGGATCCCGTTGAGGTCGACGTCAGCCGCGATCAGCCCAAGGCTGAGAACGTGAAAGATTCGATCTATCACTGCGGTCAGGATGAAAAAGCGAAATACCTGCTGTCGATCTTCAAGAAGCACAATCCCAAGCAGGCGATCATCTTCTCGAACTTCAAAAACAACGTTGAGCGCATCAGCAAGTTCCTGAGCGACAACGGCGTTCCCGCAATGGGCATTTCGTCGTTGCTGACGCAAGCTCAGCGGAATCGCGTGCTGGAGCAGTTCAAAGCCGAGAACGACAAGAACGTGCTCGTCGCCACCGACGTTGCGGCTCGCGGTCTCGACATCAAAGGTGTCGATCTCGTTGTGAACTTCGAACTCCCTCAAGATGCGGAATCCTACGTTCACCGTATCGGTCGTACCGGCCGTGCGGGCGCGACGGGAACGGCGTTCTCGCTCGTCAGCGATCGCGATATCGAATCGCTCGAACGTGTTCAGGAATATTTGAAACACAAGTTGGACGTCGAATGGATGGAAGACACCGAGTTCGTCGCGGACTTCAAGCCCTTGCCCTCGGAGCGCGGCGGTTACGACCGTGCCGGTGGTGGTGAAGGCCGTGGTCCTCGCCGCGACGGTCCTCGTCGTGACGGCGCAGGTGGTGGACGTCCCGGTGGTCGCGATGGCGGCCGTGGCGGACGTGATGGTGGTCGCGGTCGTGGACCTCGTGGCGATGGTCCTCGCGCGGACGGTCCTCGTCGTGAAGGTCGCCCCGGCGATCGTCCTCGCGGTCCGCAAAAGCCGCGTGAAGACGGCGCGCCGACTCTCGGTGCGGAAGCGGGAGCACCCCAAGGGGGACGCCGCGGTGGACGTGATGGTGGTCGCGGTCGTGATCAGAATCGTGGACCCCGCCCGCAAAACGCGAATGGTGCGGCGAACGGTCAACGTCCGAAACAGGCGAGCGGTAAACCCCACAGCCGTCCGACGCCGGCGGGACAACGTCCCAAGTCGGCACCCGGCAAGGCTCCTGCGGGAGTCCTCGGTAAAGTGAAGAGCTGGTTCCGTCGCTTAGTGAACTAATAGTGAATTCGTTTTTTGAGTTCACGTGAGTGGATGAAAGCAAAAGCCCCGGTTCGACCGGGGCTTTTTTTTGCCTACTTCTGAACTTGGGCCAGGTATTTCGTCAGCCGATCTTTGTTCAGCACGAAGGTCGCCGCCAAGGGCTGCGCGGCCTTTTCGACCTCACTCAAGTTCGGTGCTTTGTCGCCCACTTGAATCACGCCGACCATGGCCATGGTGATGTGCGCTTTGCACTCGTAAAGGTAAACGCCCTCTTCGGTGAGCTTCACGGTCACGCCTTTGTTGAGCGGCGCTTTGAAGGCCTTCGCTTTGGCGGGAATGCTGACTGAGGACATGTCATGGGCGGCGTCGGTGGGGACGAACTTCACGCTGTCGCCCTTCTTCACCTTCAGGAAGCCGGGCTCGAAGACCATGATCCCGTCTTTCCCGTTGTTCAGCATTTTGATTTCGTGAGTGGTTGCGAACGCGGCGCAAGTGCAGAGCAGAGTGGCGAAGAGAACCGGGAGCTTCATACGGACATCCTTTCGTGACCGAAGGCAAAAGCGCCTTCGGGAAAAACGCAAAAGGAAATCCGGAGACGTCAAAGGCGGGTCTTGTTGGCTTTCGCGGGAACGCTCTTCCACTCGATCTTTCCGGCGATGGCGTTGCAGGCCGGAACGGATTTTGCGAAGTTCAAACGCTCATCGGAACATGTCAGTACGACGGCGCGCCCTTGGTTGACCTGGATGATCTGACGAATCTGAACATCCTGATTGCGCGAGAGCAGATCGTAGACCACGGTCGGAACGCCGTTCAACTTCATGGGCTTGTTCGCCAGGATTTTGAAACCGTATTGGTAATAGTCCTTCACCCAACGTTTCGTATAGCTTTCAAGTGTCGCTTTTCCCTTCAAATCCTCGACTTCCACGCGCAGTCGCGCCGTCGGGTATTGATTGTGGGAATAGGTCACGCCTTCGAGTTGGGCGTGGACTTCGCTCCAGTTCAAAGGACCCGGGATCTTTTCATCGAGTTTCCAAGCGGTCCCCGAGGTGCCGAGCGTGAAGCCGCGCTGGCTCCAGAAGCGCCCGCTCTGGGGCCGCAGCAAAGACTCTCCGGGGAAGGGGGCCGCCGTCGAGAATACGGGGGCCAGAAGACCAAGAGCGAGGATCAATTTTTGAACCACAATTTCCTCCGCTGAAATTATGACAGGAACGTCCAAAAGCTCGACGGAGGTTTTGGGGTCCGCTGAGCCCTTATCGCTGTGATTTGGCGGTTTTATTTTACTTTTCTAGGGGGCGCCGTTACCTTCCGCCCGTCACAGCTTTTAAGCATCAGCTTAACAGAAAAAAGGGTGGGGATTAATCATGAATTTCAGACTGTTTTTGACCGCTCCCGTCGTCACTGGTCTGGTGATCGGTTTGGCCGCATGTCAGCGCCCTCAAATGGGCCTGACGGAAACGGGCGGCCTCCACATCTTCAGCGACCGTCCGAGCGAGATCGAACGCTACGTTGTCGTGGTGCGGCTGAAAACCCCGCCCCTGGCGGCAACCGCCGATGTCTCGAAGGGTCAGCTCGTGATCGACGCCGAGCAGGCCGAGATTCTGAAAGCCGAACAAGAAGACTTCATCAAAGAAGCGACCGCGATCTCGAGCGAGATCAAAGTGGTCTTCACTTACAGTATGGTTCTGAACGCGGTGGCGATCGATCTGCCGTGGAAATATCGTGACCAGATCAAAGGCCTGTCGCAAGTCCTGACCATGGACTCCGCGGGCACGATCCTGCGTCCGAGCGTGCCCTATCAAAGCGCGCCGACCGATCAAGCCGTCTCGCCCTTGAAAGAGCGTAACTCGGTGAAGTTCATCGGCGCGGAAAAACTGCATTCGCGTGAAATCAAAGATGCCAGCGGTAAAGACGTGAAGCTGGACGGAACCGGAATGAAGATCGGCGTGATCGATTCCGGGATCGACTACACGCACGCGATGTTCGGCGGCCCCGGCACGGTCGAGGCTTACCAAGCCATCGACCCGAAAACGCCGAGCGCATTGTTCCCGAATTCACGCGTGAAGGGCGGTTACGACTTCGCCGGATCGAACTTCGATCCCCGTTCGCCGAACCTCGCGCTCCATATTCCCGAACCCGACGCGAATCCCTTGGATGAGGGCTCGCACGGTTCGCACGTCGCCGGCACCATCGGCGGCATCGGCGATGGCGTGACGTCGTACAACGGTGTCGCTCCCGGCGCGGAGCTTTACGCTTTGAAGGTTTTCGCGAAAGGCCCGACCTCGGACACCTTGGTGCTCGCGGCGATGGACTTCGCGATGGATCCCGATCGTGATGGGAATCCCAGCGATCGTTTGGACGTTTTGAATCTGTCGTTGGGTCATGCGTTCGGTTCGAACGGCGGTCTTTATGCGGAGGCGATCCGTAACCTGGCGCGCGCGGGGATCGTAACCGTCGCTTCGGCGGGGAACGAGGGGGACTTCGCGTACATCACCGGCGCTCCCGGCGCGGTGACGGAAGCCCTGTCGGTAGCGGCATCCATTGACGATGCTTTCCACAATACGCAGTTCCCGACGGTGGCGATCGCGTCGCCCAGTCTGGGGCGCTTGGTCGTTTCGCGCGTCGAAGGACCGATCTCGAAAGAGATCGGCTCGATCGTCGTGCCGATGGACGGCAAGCTCGTGGACGTCGGCCTGGCCGACAAGCCCATGACCGAAGAGCAAGCGGCCGCCTTGAAAGGCAATGTCGCTTTGATCGCGCGCGGTGGCGTCGCCTTCAAACAGAAACTCGACAACGTCGTCGCGGCCGGTGCCGTCGGCGCGCTCGTGACCAATAACAATGATGAACCCGCGTTCGTCATGGGTGGCGACGGCTCGGTGGATATCCCGGCGGTCATGATCGACAAAGCGACGGGCGACAAAGTCCGCGCCGCCATGGCGACCGAAGAAGTCCGCATTGAGTTCACGGCGAAAGACGTGATCGAAAAGCCCGAGCTGATCGACTCCATTGTTGGCTTCTCGTCGGCGGGTCCGCGTTCGGTGGACTCGATCATCAAGCCCGAAATCACTTCACCTGGCGCCGCGATCGTTTCGGCGGCGGCCGGTAAAGGAAAAGAAGTCGCGAAAATGTCGGGCACGTCGATGGCGGGTCCCCACATCGCGGGCGCGATCGCACTGCTGAAGCAGGCGCATCCCGATCTTTCGGCTTACGAGCTGAAGAACTTGCTGATGGGACGTACCGTTCGTTTGAAGACCGCCGATGGCGCGGGCCGCGTTACGGTGGCTCGTCAAGGTGCCGGTCGTGTGCAAGTCGATCGTGCGGTGGAGTCACCCATCGTCGCGGACCGTCCTTCGTTCTCGCTGGGACGTCAGCAGGTGCAGGGTCGTAAGGGCCTGCTCGAATCGATCAACTTCAAGAGCATCTCGCAGGAAGACGCGGATTATACCGTCGTTCTGGAAAGCCGTCACAAGGGTCTGACCCTGAAGACGCCGGCGAGCTTCACGCTGGCGGCGGGTGAAACCGCGGCCGTGAATCTGAACTTCCAGATCGATGCGTCCAAAATGGAAAACGACGCCGAGATCATGGATGGATGGGTCATCGTGAAGAACGGTGATGAAGAGGTCTACCACGTCCCCGTTTTGGCGGTGGTTCGTCAGATCTCGAACATCCAACTCGATTCGATCAAGATTCAATCGACCAGCATCGAGGACGCGGCTGGTGCCGCGACGGAAGTGAAGTTGAATAACGTCGGCTCGAATAAGGGCGACGTCATGCTCTTCAACTTGATCGACGTGGATGCGCGTAAGCCGAATCCCACGGGCGACGATCTGGCCCACAACGTCTGCGATATGCAGGCGGTCGGTTACCGGATCGTGAACAAGGACATCGAAGGCGTTTCGACATCGATGCTGCAGATCGCGGTGAAGATGTATCAGCCCATGACGACCTTCAATTACTGCGAAGTCTCGGTCCTGTTGGACGCGGACGGCGACGGTAAAGAAGATCAAGAGCTGGCGATGATCACGTTGAAAAACGTCGAAGGTCTGTCGACGCCGCAAAACGAGAACACTTTCGCGAGTGTGCTGTTCGACGCGAAAGAGATGCGCCGGATCCGCAAAGCGGCGGAAGACGAGGCGAAGACCTCGCAGAAGCCGCAGCCGCTCGATTACAAGGCGGCGGTGATCGATATGCTTCCGCATATGCCCCGCAATCACTCGACGGTGAACTGGGTCGAAGCGCGCATCGATAAGCTGATGCGTTCGAAGACGGGCGATCTATCGGTGAAGCTGGCCAGCCTGCAGCTCGATAGCTCGTCGGATGAGTCCGACGACTTCCTGGGCGAAGGCGGCAAGACGTGGCTGAAGATCTCGCTGATGCCTTCGTCACAGAGTTATATGAACCTGCCCGAGATCTTCACGATCGACGCGAAAGGTTCGAAAACTCTCCAGATCAAAAAAGGCGAGGGCCGCCAACCGCTGATGATCCTGGCGCCCCAGAACCCGACTCTCCAGTCGGATGTTCTGAAGGACGGCCAAATGCAGCTCGGCGAACCGACCTTCGACTTCGAGTAGGTAGCCGGGGGCGCCTAGCCGCTTACTTCTTGAAATGCACTGCGAAAGCGCTCCCTTGGGGGCGCTTTTTTTATATGCTGGGGTGATGGCTTCTTCGCTTGAACCGATGTTTCGTTTTTTGTCCACTTACCTAGATCTGACGGAGGATGAGCGGGCTCTCGTACAACGCACCAATTACGTCCGTACGTACGCGAAAAATGAACTGCTCTCGAGTCGGCCGGGTTGGGCCGAGTCGGTCTACTTCGTTCTTCAGGGCGCCGTGAGTGTTTCGCTGTTGGCCGTTGACCGTGAAGTCGTCAGCGACTTCTTCTTCGGCGGTGAGCCGATGATTTTTTTGCCCGGCGACGTGCAGATTCGTTTTTTAGAAGACTCGGTCCTGGCCGTTTCACCCGCTGCTGATGTCGAGAAAATGGTTTGTGAGTTTCCGCGATTTGAAAGCGTTTGCCGGCGTTTCGCCGAGGAGAAACTCGCCGAGAAAATGCGTTTCAGCGACCGTCTGAAAATTCTGACTCCGCTGGAGCGTTACGAGTTCGTCGCGAGAAGCCGACCCGATTTCATCCAACGGGTCCCCCAACACATTCTGGCGAGCTATCTTGGAATGGCACCCGAAACTCTGAGCCGCGCCCGTCGCCAAATCGTCACCCGCGGATCTTGATTTTCGTCAATGTCTGGTCCGCGGAGCCTCCTTATCCTGAAGGGATACGGAGGTTTGAATTGAAATACTTTTGGCTCATTTTCTTTTTGTTTTCGACCGCCCACGCCCAAATCGAGGGGGGAAAGTTTTTTGTCGGTTCTTCGGCGTTCATGCTCGCGAACCTGGATCGAACGACCTCTGAACCACCGGATTTTTACCAGCTTAACTTCGGATACCGACTGACTTCGAATCAGACCTTGGCGATCGAGCTGATCTCTTGGAAGTACTATGGTCCCTTGGGCTTGGGGGTGCACGGAAGTGCCCCCGCGGCGGATAAATTTCCGGGAAAGGTTTCGGCGCGGGGGGTGGGGCTCGCGTACCAAAACTTCTTTGCCGGTCGATTCTACGGGGCATTTCATGCCCTATGGATGAACCAAGATTATGTGGGAACTGCCGATGAAGAGCTCAGCACAGGCCATCAACTCTTCCTGACGGGACGTTTGGGTTATCATTGGGCGCTTGGAAAATCCTTTTTCCTGGAGCCGTCGGCCGCCGTCACGCATTGGCCGGTGAACACGGGCTTGCCGGCAAGTTTTCAAGAGAGGGAAGACCGACAGCCCAAATTTGCCGTCGAGCCAGGACTCCACTTCGGATTTGTGTTTTAAAGCGGCTGACAGATTCCGGTCGGGCGATTGAGGGTGTCCAGGAAAACCTGGGCATTCGAGCCTTGCGACAGCGTCCACAGCACTTGCAGCTGGTCACTCGAGATATCGAGGCTGGTGATTTCACCGGGGCCGAGATCCATGGCGCTCGCGCAGTTTTTCGTGGTGTCGAGCCAGAAAGCCTGACGGGGGCCATCGAGCTTCATTTTCGCGGTGAACAGAAGGTGCGTTTCGGGTTCGGTTTTCGCGCTCGAGAGGCCACGCTCTTCTTTCGCGGCCCAAAGGTGCAAATCACGAATCTCGAAGAAGTTGGTCACGACGTCCTGGGCTTTGCCGCCGCGACGGGCGATGACGATTTTCGAAGCGCGGGATTTGTTGTTCTCTTCGACCCAGGCCCGCCAAGCGCGACGATCCAGTGAAGTGAAAGAGTGCAGGTAGGTTCCCGGGCGATCCAACACCAATTCGAAGCCGGGGGACTTCAGCGACGAGCGCATCAGAATCAACCGCGATTCGGCCTGACGGCTGATCGTGATGGCCAGGCCACGGCCGGGCTCCTGCGCGATCCGGGGGAAGCCGTCGAAACCGGCGCTCTCGGTCCAGCGCTCGTGAAGCTCGTCATCGGGACGAATGCGGTACACCTCGGTCGCGGGCCAGGCGGAACCTTGCGCGTTCGGGTAAAGCAGCGCGGGACGTTCTTTGATTTCGTCGGTGGTGGAGGTGTAAAAGACTGAGCCCTCATCCGGCGTGGCCGCGATCTCGAGGACGTCGCCGTCTTGGAAGGTCAGGCGGCGCTCATTGCGCGTGTCGATGTCCATGACGTAAAGCTGGCGCTGCTTGTGCGACAAGCGGTCGCGCGAGGTGAAATAGATTTTGCGCTCACCCGGTGCGAAAACCGCGGCTTCATTTTGTCCCGCTTGGGTGACGGCCTTGCGCCACAATTCGGGATCGGTATGCAGTGGGGAGGTTTTCGGTTGGCCGGCTTGGGCCTCTTTCCAGGTTTCGCCTTTTTTGGAGGAGGTTTGGCAAGAGGTCGTCGCCAGAATCGTCAAGACGATGAGTACGCCTTGAAGCAGATCGCGAAAAGACATCACGCTTTGGCGCGGCGGTTTTCGAGGACCTTGCGGAGCAAGATGGAGGGATTCCATTTTGTTAATTCTCGGATCGACACCCATTCCAAATCCTTTGGCCGTGCGGAAGTTCCGTCTTCAATGTGGACGTAGATATCATGATGGGTGATGCCATGGCGAAGATCAAATTTTTTGGGCTTTTGCGCGCGTCGTTCGGCCCGTCCAGGGAACATCCACTGCCCTTTCAGGAATGGAGCATAATCGTTTTTCACGAGGCCGACTTTATCGCCTTTGAGATGCAACGTCGGGACCCAGACCCAAGTCTCGATGTCCTTGCGCGGTTTTTTCAAAGGAAGTTGAGCTTGGGAATTGGCCTTCCGCGATTCGCAGGGATCGAACCAAGGACAAAGCAGGCACTGCGGACTTTTCGGAGTGCAGATCGTCGCGCCGAGCTCCATCATGCCTTGATTGATGACGGCGGGATCGCCCTCGCGGGCCACGCGGTCGGCCAGATCTTGCAGAACGAGGCGGCCTTTGTTCGTCCAGTGCTCGATCGGCGCGCCGGCGACGCGTGAAAGCACGCGGATGACGTTGCCATCCAGAACGCCGACCGACTCGCCGAACGCGAGGCTCGAGACCGCGCGCGAAGTGTAGGGCCCGAAGCCGGGCTGCTCCAGCAGCGCTTCGTGCGTGCGCGGCCACTCGGTCAGCGCCGCCAAAGCTTGCGCCGATTTGTGCAGGTTACGCGCGCGGCTGTAGTAACCGAGACCGGTCCACAGCTCCAGAACGCGTTCGACCGGCGCGCGGGCGAGCAAGTGCAGCTCGGGGAATTCGTGCATGAACTTTTCGTAGTAGGGGATGACGGCGGTGACCGTCGTCTGCTGCAGCATCACTTCCGAAATCCAGATCCGGTAGGGATCGCGGTTCACGCGCCAGGGCAACTCACGGCGGTTCTCCAGATACCACGAGGTCAAATGCGTCGCGAGAAAGGCGACGGGCGCCTTCAGCGACGGAAGCTCGGTCGCCGCGGCACCGAATTTCGGGCGACGGACCGGCGACGCGGATTGCTTGGCTTTCGGCTTTGTGGGAGTCTGTTGACGGCTCGGGGGCATCGCCCTTGGACCTAACAGGAGGCGATATGGAATTCAAGCCGCTCAGTGGCCGCGAGTTTCCCCGGTTCTCGGCGATTAAAACCTTCTTCCGTCTGCCGATTGCGGACGTGAACGAGAACTTCGACGTGGCGCTTTTCGGCGTGCCCTACGACGGTGGCGTTTCCTACCGTCCCGGGGCCCGCTTCGCCCCCAGCCGCGTGCGCGAGAATTCCAGCCTGGGCCGCGGCTTCAACATGGCCCGCGCGGTCAATATTTTCGAGAAGCTGAAAATCGCGGACATCGGGGACTGCCCGACGGTGCCGATCGATCAGACCCAAACGATGCAGAAAATCGAAAGCTTCGCGGACCAGGTGCTCTCCCGGCATCGTTTCGTCGCCATCGGCGGGGACCACTCGACGACGTTGCCGCTCTTGCGGGCGGCCCGCAAGAAGGCGGGGCAGCCGCTGCAGTTCGTGCACTTCGATGCGCATCTGGATACCTACCCGGCGGCCTGGGGCTGCGAGTATCACCACGGCTCGTTCGCGCGTCACGCGATCGAAGAGGGGCTTGTTGACCCGAAGGGCATGATCCAGATCGGCATTCGGGGCCCGCTCGCGGGTTCGGACGATTTGGATTTCGTGAAAAAGCACGGCGTGCGGGTTTTCACCATCGACGATATTCGCGCGGGACATCTGCAGGATTTCTTGCCGAAGCTTCCCGATCTGCGGGGCAAGCCGACCTATCTTTCGTTCGATATCGATTGCCTGGATCCGGCTTACGCTCCCGGTACGGGCACGCCCGTTCCGGGCGGGATGACGACCTACGAAGCGCAACGCGTTCTGCGCTCCCTGAAAATCGATCAGCTCGTGGGCGCGGACATCGTCGAGATTTCGCCGCCCTTCGATCAAAGCGACATCACGGCGCTCGCGGGCGTGGACGTGATGTTCGAGCTTTTGTGTTTGATGGCGAACGAAGCGCGTTCGTAAATCTACTGGACGGCGTCCGGGGTCTCGACGGTTTGGTTTTCCGTGGGACCCGCGGCGCCTTCTTTCACTTGGCAGGAATAACGAATCGGGAAGGGCAGCTTGATTGCGGCGCCCTTCTTCGGCGGCTCGGCGGTCTGCATCTTTTGGATCAGCACGCGCAGGTGGGCGGCACCGGAGTTGTGCGCTTCGCGGACGAGCTCGGCTTGGCGGGCCAAAATCTCTTTCGTTTTCTCGTCGTTCGTTTCTCCGTTGTGCCTCATCTGGCGCAGTTCGGAAATCGTGCGATCCAGTTTGATGTACTGGGGGTTGTAGTCGCGACCGTATTCCGGAAGCGTGACGACTTGCCAGCGCGTCCCGATCACGGCGGAAAATGCGCTGAGGTGAGCGTCCGCGACGGCGGCGGTGGACGCCGAGAAGTCGATGGCCGCGTCTTTGAACTCTTGGCCTTCCGGGCAGAGGCCTTTCAGTGATCCCGTATCACGGGCCTGCAGGGCACGCAGTTTTTTGAGATTGAGCTTCAACTGCTCGCCGTCGACCTCAATCAGGCTGGTGACCCAGTTCCGGTTCATCGTCACCACGCCGGTGCGTTCTTCGACCTTGGGAAGCGCCGGGGTGACGGGTTTGGACACGCGACCGCTTTTGCCGGTTTGCGCGAGGGCGCTTTGGGCACAGAAGAAGGCGAGCGCGATTTTCAAGATGAACACGAGTTCCCCTTGTTTAGGAGTTCAGATAGCTGCGGAGGATATAAAGCGCGAGGATCAGCGGGGGAAGCTGCAGAAGTCCGATGATGACGAGAAGCACCCGTGCCCGCCAGTCCTTCGCGCTCTTTTGCCAGTAGAGCTGCGCATGGGTCAGGCTCGCGTAGTTGAAGATGATCGGCAGAATAAAGGCCGCCGCGAAAGCGAAGAACACCGCTTTACGCAGGTGATTCGGCGCGGGCACCTCGGTCTGGGGATCGGCACCGGCTTCGCGCACGCGCATCTCGCGCAACAAGCTGCGCGCGTCTTCGAGACGGTCATCGGGCACCATCAGGTTGTAGCGGCCTTGGGTACCGCCGGCGACGATGGCCGAGTAGTCGCGGGCACCGACGACATTGCAGTCGATGCCCTGGGCTTTCAGGAAACTTTGGATCAAAAGCGCTTCGGACTGTTGGTGGACGACTTCGAGTCGTTGCACGTCACGCTTCCATCAACGGCAGGCCGCTCGGGGGACGCAAGCCCTTCTTTTTCATTTTTTCGACGAGCGTCGTGCGGTTCAGCTTCAATAGCTGCGCGGCCTGGTTGCGGTTCCAGCCGGTTTTTTCGAGCGCTTGCAGAATGAGTTGGTTTTCGAAGCGATCGACCGCCGAGTTGAAATCGACGCCATCCTCGGGAAGCGCGATGACTTCAACCGCCGCATTCACGCTGACCTGCGTGCGGTATTTCGCGGGCAGGTCGTTGATTTCCACCGAGCCTTGTCCCTTCAAGATCGCCAGACGCTCGACTAAGTTTTCGAGCTCGCGGATATTGCCGGGCCATGCGTAGTTGCACAGGCACTCCAGCGCTTCGGCGCTGATGCCGGTCAGATTGCGGTTTTTCGTGCGATTGAAATGGGTCAGAAAGTGCGAGGCCAGCAGCGGGATATCCGCACGGCGCTCGCGCAAAGCGGGGATCGAAATCGGGATCACGTTCAGGCGGTAGTAAAGATCCTCGCGGAACTGACCTTGGGCGACCGAGTCTTCCAGATTCTTGTTTGTCGCGCAGATCACGCGGACGTTCACTTGCACGGACTTGGTCGAACCGACGGGTTCGAAGCTGCGCTCCTGCAGAACGCGCAGGAGCTTCACTTGCAGCGAAGGCTCCATGTCGCCGATTTCATCCAGGAACAGCGTTCCGCCGTCGGCCATTTCGAAACGGCCCAGGCGATTGGCGATGGCGCCGGTGAAGGCGCCTTTGACGTGACCGAAAAGCTCGCTTTCCAGAAGTTCGGCGGGGATTGCGCCGCAGTTGATGGCGACGAAGGGCTGTTGCGCGCGCTGGGAGTTGTAGTGAATCGCGCGGGCGATCATCTCTTTCCCGGTGCCGCTTTCCCCGGTGACCAGGACCGTGGAGTCCGAATCCGCGACGCGCGAGACGAGATCCAGCACCTGACGGATGCCTTCGCTTTGGCCCACGATCTGTTCGAATTGGTATTTACGTCCCAGCTCGGTGCGCAGCTGTTCGTTTTCTTGTTTCAGCTCGCGGTGAGTGAGCGCGCGGGCCGCGATCGAGTTCAGCTCTTCCAGCGAGAAAGGCTTCGTCATGAAGTGGAAAGCGCCGTGCTGGGTCGCTTTCACGGCGGTCTCGATCGAGCCGTGTCCGGTCAGGATGATCGTTTGGCTTTGGGGATGCGTTTGCTTCAGGTACGTGAGCAGCTCGAGACCGTCGCCGTCGGGCAGGTTCAAGTCCACGATCGCCAGATCGAGAGGCTGTTCGACGGGAGTCAGCGCTTTCGCCTCGCTGATCCGGCTGGCCGTCACCACTTGATAACCCTTGCGATCGAAAACGCGGAACAGGGCGGTGCGGAGCGTGGATTCGTCGTCAACTACCAGAACTCGGGGAATACGCATCGGTCGACCTTCCATGGTGGACTTTATGTTTCTGTTTTCATGCTATTGGAAAATTGGCGGACCTGTCAAAAAATCGGCGACCCGAAAGCTTTTCCGGTCACAGGGCCAGTCCTGTGGAAGGGCTCTTCTTTTTTTTAACCGATTTCAATTTTGGGCATGGTGACCTTCACCAAGCGCAGGCCGCGTCCGGGCAGAAGGATTTCCAAGTTGGCGTCGTGATCCAGGAAAATCTGTTGCGCTAGCGGCAAGGAAAGTGTTGGCGCGGCCCCGGCTCCGGGCCCGTTGTCCAGGATACGAATTTCAACTTGCGCGCCCAAATCGTTCATGAGGATTTCGATTTGCGGCTGGTTTTTTGACGGCCCTTGAGTCAGGTTCTGAACCGCATTCTGCATCAGGTTCGTGAGCGCCTGCGAGAGAAGGTTCGGATTGCCTTTCACCATCTGCGCGACGGCGGGAATCGATCTTCGCGCTTCGAATCCTTGCGATCGGGTTTGCAAATCTAGAATGGCTAAAGCCCTTTGCAAGGCTTCGCGCAAATCGAAGTTCTTCTTTTCCTCGAGATGGGACGATCGCGTGAATCCTAGAAGATTTTGGACGATGTCCCGGCAGCGCAGAACTCCGTTCTCCATCTCCTCGACGTCGGACCGGTGTGGGCTATCCGGCGGCAAATCCATCTTCATCATCTGGACGAAAGAAAGGATCCCGCCCAGCGGATTGTTCAATTCGTGGGCAATGCTGGAGCCGATGATCCCCAATTCCGCTAAGCGCGCGCCTTCGATCAGTCGCCGTTCCATGCGGAGCTGCTCGGTGATGTCGAGATACTGGTGGAAAAAGACGGGGTCTTCACCGGGGGCGAGCACGAGGGGCTGGCTGGTGACGTCCCAGGTTTCGGGACGGCCGCGACCGGGCTCCAGACGGAACGAGCGTCCGAGGTGGCAATGCACGCAAGGCGAGTCGCGATCGAACAGCACGCGGTAGCATTTGGCTCCGGCGGGAATTGCCGCGCCCGCGTGGTGACCGCGCGCCTTCGCTTGGAAGGCCGAGTTACTTTGAATGATGTCGTAGTTCGCCGTGATGAGTCCCACGGGATCGGTGATCGCGTTGAAGGTCGCCTGCCATTGTTCGCGCAAGGTGCGCGTGATTTCCATTTGGTTCAGGCGGCGCACCGCGAGCGCGATCCCTTCCGAGATCTTCTGCAAGAAATCTTTTTCTTCAAGGGTGAAGGGCCAGCCCTTGTCGCGCAGGAAAAGCGCGAAGCCGATCAGGACGTCTTGATCCTGGAATAGGCGTACGCGATGGATCGCGACCGGAGAGTCCGCGCGATCCGTCTGCGCGAGCGAACTCTGCTGGTGCAAGATGATGCGCACTTCAAGAAGATTCAGCGATTCCTGCAAGACTTGGGTCAGCTGGCGTTCCATCTCGCCGACGGTCGAGGCCTCGTGCGTGGCTTCGGTCGCTTGCTTCAAGGTCTGCCAACGGAACTGGGCGATCAGGTTTTTGCGCCGGGCCTCTTCCAGATAGCGTTGGCGTTTCTGCACCCGATCTTCGAGCTCCGCGTGCAGGTTCTTCATCCGCTCGGTTTGATCGGCGACGAGTTTTTGCAGCTGCTCGTTTTGACCGAACCAGTGCGAGCGTTCGACGGCCTCGAAGATACCCCACTCCAGATCGGGTTCATCGAGTGACTCGTAAATGCGGAAAACGGGAAGTTCGCGCTGCACTTCGAAGACCAGCTCGGGCGGAGTCTGACTCTCGGCGATGACGATGAGCTGCGTGCCGGTGTTCGCGAATTTCAACTCGCTCCACAGTGACATGAAACGATCGGACAGCAGCACTTCGACGGGCGCGATGAGCACGTCGGATTTCAAGTTCCCGCGATCGGGCGAAAGCGGCCAACCGAGCTCACGCGCTTCCAAATGGGAAAGATTCGCCGGGAGCGGCAGAATCGACAGGATCGAGGTGCGCGGCGAAATGTTCACAGCCGGCATACGGGGATTAACTCCTCATGGCGGCGGATTTCGAAATCGGGAATGTCCTCCGGTTTTTCCACCGGATCGTGCACATGTTCTCCATGGGCGAAGAAGCAGGTTTGGTAGCCCAATTCTTTGGCTTCGCGTAGGTCCGTTGCCCGACGATTGCCGACCGAAAGATGATGCGAAGCGGGGCGACCCGAACGTTTCAAGATCTCGGCGAAGTAGCGACCTTTCGAATGACCGGGGCCGGGCTCGAAAACGAAACATTCACGAAAGTAGGAGGCGACGCCAAGGCTCGCGATCTTCTGTCGCTGAAATTCCACACGACCTTGCGTGACCAGGTAGAGTTCGTATTTGGTTTGGAGCATTTCGAGGTTTTTAACGGCTCCCGGCATCGGCGGCAGGCTTTCGCGGATGCGCGCTTCGAAGGCCGGCGTCCCCGCGATGGGAATCAGCAGCTTCGAGGTGTCCAGCAGGGTGTCGTCTAAATCAAACACGATGACTTCAATCACAGATTGAAATTCTACACATGCGGACCCAAGGACACAAAGCCCGTTCTGCCGGGCTGGACCGGGTGGGGTGTGGCGTGCGGGCTACGCTCGACAAGGGCAATTTCCGGGATGAATTTTCCCCTCGCCCGTGAGAGTTTAGGGCCATGAAAACAAACACGCCCGAATCCAAGCCCTGGACCGTGATCGTTCTCGCCGCGGGGCAGGGAAAACGTATGAAGTCGCCGTTGCCGAAGGTCCTTCACCCGGTCGCGGGTTTGCCTTTGATTCATCACGTGATCGAGTCCTGCCACGGCGCGGGTCTGCGCGACATCCGGCTCGTCGCGGGGGTGGGCCTACCGCTCGTGAAACAGGTTGTCGAACCCTTGGGCGTTCAGGTCTTCGTGCAGAACAAACCTCAGGGAACCGGGGACGCCGTTCGCGCGGCCCGGCCGGAAGAGCTGACCGGCAACGTCATGATCCTGAACGGCGATCACCCTTTGGTGCAACCCGAGGACTTGCGCGCGTTCATCACCCAATTCGAAGAGGACAAGCTCGATCTGATGCTCGTGACGACGATCCTGAAAGATCCGAAGTCGTTTGGCCGCATCGTTCGCAGCGGTGGTCAAATGCGCGCGATCGTCGAAGCGAAGGACGCTTCGGCGGAAACGCTGAAAATCAAAGAGGTCAACACCGGCATCTATCTTTGCAAGGCGGATCTGCTCGCCGAGCAATTGCCGAAAATTAAAAATAACAACGCCCAAGGCGAGTACTACCTGACCGACGTCGTTTCGATGTCGATCGACGATGGCGACAAGGTCGGGACCTGTGTCGGACCGAAACACGTTTCCGTGGGCGTGAACAACCAACTCGAACTCGCGCGCGCCAGCCGCTGGATGTTCGCATGGAAAGCGCGCAAGCTGATGGAAGAGGGCGTGGTCATCGTCGATCCGCGCACCGCTTACATCGAAAAAAATGCGCAGATCGGTCCCGGCAGCGTGGTCATGCCGAACGTCACGATCCGCGGGAAAAGCCGCATCGGCGCCTTCGTTTCGATCGAACCGAATTGTTACATCAACGACAGCGTCATCGCGGACTCGGTGCAGATCCGCGCGAATACTTACCTGGAAAGCGTGAAGATCGGCCTGA
Organism: Pseudobdellovibrionaceae bacterium; assembly: GCA_019637875.1. Taxonomy (NCBI): domain Bacteria; kingdom Pseudomonadati; phylum Bdellovibrionota; class Bdellovibrionia; order Bdellovibrionales; family Pseudobdellovibrionaceae; species Pseudobdellovibrionaceae bacterium. The sequence continues at coordinate 364,872 of JAHBUW010000001.1, forward strand.
AAGCGTCGATCGGTCCTTTCGCGCGCTTGCGTCCCGACACCGAAATCGGCGAGGACGCCCACGTCGGGAATTTCGTCGAGATGAAAAAAGTGAAGTTCGGCAATAAATCGAAAGCCGGGCATCTGACTTATCTGGGCGATGCGGAAATCGGCCAGGAAGTGAACATCGGTTGCGGCACGATCACTTGCAACTACGCCGTCGACAAAAAGAAGTACAAGACTTACATCGGCGATCGTACGTTCGTCGGCAGCGACTCGCAGTTCGTGGCGCCCGTGCGGGTCGGCGCGGACGCGGTGATCGGTTCGGGATCGACGATCACGAAAGACGTACCGGATCGCGGCCTCGGCGTCGCGCGGGCCAAACAATTTACGAAAGAAAATTACGTCAAAATTCCGGATGCGAATGCGGAAGTCACGGCTCGCCCGAAGGGCGATTCGGATGAAGGAAAAAGGGGATAACCCATGTGCGGTATCGTCGGTTATTTGGGGGCGCAAAATCCCAAAGACGTCATTCTACAGGGACTGAAGAAACTTGAATATCGCGGTTACGACAGCGCGGGTGTCGCCATCTTGAACGATGGCCATTTCAAACGCGTGCGCGCGGAAGGAAAGTTGAAAAACCTCGAGGCCCGTTTGAATGAAGAGAGCTTCAATGGCCATTTGGGGATCGGGCACACGCGCTGGGCGACCCACGGCGTCCCCAGCGAACGGAACGCCCATCCACACCAAGTGAACGGCGTGAGCCTTGTTCACAACGGCATCATCGAAAACTACCTCGAGATCCGCGAGGACCTGCGCAAGCGGGGCGCGGTCATCACCAGCGATACGGACTCGGAATTGGTTGCGCACTTGGTGGCCGAAGAGGTCGTGAAGACCCAAGATCTGCGCCAAGCGGTCTTGAACGTCTTGCCGCAGCTGCGGGGAGCGTTTTCGGTGTTGGTCGTTTGGGAGAAGCAGCCGGATCGTTTGCTCGCGTTCAAGGACGGTCCGCCGCTGATCCTCGGCGTGGCCGAGAAACAAGCCTTCGTCGTTTCCGACGTGCAGGCCGCGCTCAATCAAACGCGTCAGTTCATCTACCTGGACGATCGCGAAGTCGCGGAAGTCCGCGCCGGCGGTTACGAGATTTTCGATCTGCAAGGAAAGCCGATCCAAAAGCCCATCACGACCATTGACTGGAATACCGAGCAGTCCGAAAAGATGGGCTACTCGCACTACATGCTGAAAGAGATCTACGAGCAGTCGCGCGCGGTGGCGGCGGCGCTCGCACCCCACGTGATCGCCGGTGAGGACCGCGTCGCTTTGTCGCGCGTGGGACTTAAGGGCGTGACTCCGCAAGCCCTCGAACAGTTGGATCAAGTGCAAGATGTCATCGAGACGGACGCCGTCTTCCGTGACGTTGAGCGCGTCGCGATCGTCGCGTGCGGGACCAGCTACTACGCGGGGCTCTACGGAAAATATTTGATCGAACGTCTGGCGGGTCTTTCTTGCGAAGTGGACGTCGCCAGCGAGTTTCGCTATCGCCATCCCGTGCTGACGCCGAAGACCCTCGTGATCACGGTTTCGCAAAGCGGAGAGACCGCCGACACTCTGGCCGCCGTCCGTTTGGCGAAACAGCAGGGTTGCCGCGTGCTTTCGATCTGCAACGTGCGCAATTCTACGATCGACCGCGAGGCGCACGGCCATCTGTACATGAATACGGGAACCGAAGTCGGCGTCGCCTCGACCAAGGCCTTCACCGCGACGCTCGCGCTGTTCAACCTCGTGGCATTATCCATGGGTCGGGCGCGGGGCCGCGTGAACGAAGCCGAGGAGAAATCACACGTCGCGGCTTTGCTCGCGTTACCCAGTCAGATCGAAGTCGTGCTCGCTTTCGACAAGTATTTTATGGACGCGATCGAGGACTTCCGCACGCACAAGGGTTTCCTGTACATGGGACGCGGGGTGAGTTACCCGCTCGCGCTCGAGGGCGCGCTGAAGATGAAAGAGCTCGCGTACCTGCACGCGGAAGGCTACGCAGCCGGCGAAATGAAGCACGGGCCGCTCGCACTGATCGACGAAAAGATGGCGATGGTCATGATCGTCCCGCAGGACGATCTGTACGAAAAAACCATCTCGAACCTCGAAGAAGCGAAGGCCCGCGGCGGTCACATCATCTCGATCGGAACCGGCGACGATGAGCGTTTGAAGTCGGTCAGCCACCGTTACCTGGCTTTGCCGAAAGCGCACTGGGCGACGAACGCGATTCTGGCGGCGGTGCCGCTGCAGTTGATGGCGTTCCACATGGCGCAGGCGTTGGGACACGACGTGGATCAGCCCCGCAACCTCGCGAAGTCGGTGACGGTGGAGTAGCCACCCCACTGGCCAGTGGAGTAGCCACCCCGTCATCCGTCCAGAATCTTGACGGGAATTGCACAACCAGCCCCCTTGATCAGGGGCTGTCGTGCGGCTTCGTTTCTCATACACTGTCATGCGATCCACACCATGGAAGGGGAAGCATGATGAGTTCAGGTCTTTTTTTACGTTTTCAATTGAGTCTGCTCGCGGTCGCGGGCCTTGCGGGCTGCGCCACGCTGCTGATGTTGCCGGATGCGGTCAACGAAGATCACTACCGCGCGCAGGCCGGTGATTTGCGTCCGCAGATCGACGCGAAAATGAAAGTCATCAGTTCGGGCGGTCGGGTGACGGCCACCGGTGGGAAGCAGATCGGAATCCTTCCCGTGGTTTACATCTACGACGCGACCAACACTTTGAAACCGAATGAAGAGGCCTACTACGTCTCGATTTTCAATAACGGCAGCGGCTCATGGGTGCGTCCTTTCGCGGTTTCCGCAAGCAATGCGATTCGCGACGAACTGAAAGCGCGGGGTTTCGAGCCTTTCATTTACGCGAACTCGGATTTCGAAAAGCTCGGCATGAAACAGGTGAATGAGGTCGTCGACAAAGAAATCTTCGGAACGCAATTTCGTGCGGTCGCGTACAACGGCGATAGCGACGAGACGAACTACGCCATGACGGATATCACGCGTTTCCGAAACGCGATCGTAAGTGATGTCGAAGGCGTGATGTTCATGAAGATCAAAGCGGATTGGGAGCCGTCGTCGGCCAATACGATGAACGGGGACATCGTGATGAATACGGGCGTGAAGCTCGGCTACGAGATCGTCCTGTGCGGCCGGGACTCGGGTTGCACCAGCCTGCAAACACCCTTTGAAAACGGACTCGGCACCAATCTGTTCATGCCCAATCGCAACACCATCGACCGCGAGGGGCGTGACAAGAACTACGATTTCTTGAGGTCTCTGCATGGGGATCAGCTCGCCTTGATCGTCAAATCGGCGTTCCGTAAAATGGATGCCCAGGGTGCGTTCAAAAAATAGAGGTCCGGGCCGGGCTTGACTCCGGCCTTTCGATTTACATATAATCTACACATGAGCCGAGTGAGGAAGATCCTGCACCTGGACATGGACTGTTTCTACGCGGCCGTCGAGATCCGCGAGAATCCCGCTTTGCGCGGGAAGCCTTTGGGCATCGGCGGTCCCGCGAATTCGCGTTCGGTGCTGACGACCGCAAGTTATGAAGCCCGCAAATACGGCGTGCGCTCGGCGATGCCGTCGTCCCAGGCCGTGCGTTTATGTCCGGGCTTGATTCTGATCTCTCCCCGGATGTCGCTCTACAAACAGGAAAGCGCGAAGGTCTTCGAGATCTTTCGTCGCTTCACCGACAAGATCCAGCCGCTCTCTTTGGATGAGGGTTATCTCGATGTGACCGACATCGCCCAAGAGCCCGGCGAGGCGACCCGCATCGCGCGCGAGATCCGGCGTCTCGTGAAAGAGGAGCTGGGGCTGACCGTCTCGGCGGGGGTCGCGGCGAATAAGTTTTTGGCGAAGGTCGCCAGCGACTGGCGCAAACCCGACGGGCTTTTCGTTTTGCCTCCGGAAAAGGTCGCCGAGTTCATGCCCTCTTTGAAGATCGAGAAAATCCCCGGCGTGGGACCGAAATCGATCGTGAAGTACCACAAGCTGGGGCTGCACACCTGCGGCGATTTACAGAAGCTTTCGCTTTACGATTTGAAACGCCATTTCGGCTCGTGGGCTTTCGATCTTTACAATTTGTGTCGCGGCGAGGACCACCGCGAAGTCGACGTGAGCTGGGATCGGAAGTCCTTCACGGTCGAAGATACGCTCGACCGCGACGTCGCGAACTTCGAAGAGGCCCGCCCGGTCATTCATCGCATCTACCATGATTGGAAAACCCGTTTCGAAAAGCGCGACTTCAAGCCGCTGATCCACGGGGCGCTCGTCAAAATCAAATTCAACGACTTTCAGCGCACGACCTGCGAACGTAAGATCACGGACATGCCGAGCCTTGCGGACTTCGAGAATCTTTTCATCGAGGCGTGGAAACGTTCGGATAAACCCGTGCGGCTTTTGGGATTGGGCGTGCGGTTGGCGACACCTTCGGAGCGGGTACCGCAGCTCAGCCTTTTCGGGGAAGAAACGCCCGCGAGTGTCGTCGCGGGCGCCTCTTGATTCTTAACGGATCGAAATCGTTTTACCTTGCCAGAGCGGGATGCGTCCCGCCTTCGGCGCTTGACGGAAAACTTCCAACGAGACGGTGACCGAGTCACCGCTGGCGAAGTGCTCCAGCAGATTGGCGTCGCTGACGCCGAGCTCACGGAAGGTCAGACGGTAGTTACCGTCCGCGCCCAGCGCGAGATCGTTTCGATCGAAGCTCCGGTCCTGCATGTAGGCGGTTTTGCCGCCGCTTTTCCGCGAAGTCGAAATCTTGTAAGTCGTCTGCACGTCGGGGTGCGCGGGCGCCAGATCCTGGAACACCAGGGTCGCGGCGTCTTGGCTGCCTTCGATGTCGACGATTTTGATTTTCGAATTGTCCTTTTGCACATTCAGATCAAGGACGCCCGTGTAGACGGTCTGCACTTGGAAGTCCGTGGAGCCGCCCGCGATGACGATTCCCTGGCGGTTCACATCGAGCAGCACTTGCAGCTTCTTTTCTGCCGGGAGCAGCACGGGGAGTTGGATCTGCACCCAACCCGCCGCAAGGTTCGCCGCGGAGCTTTGCACTTGCGTCAGGATCTGGTCGGCGTCGTCGAGCACCGTCACGCGGTAGTTCGTGACGACGCGGTTCTTGCGACCGTTGTCCTGGAAGCGCACCGACGAGGGCGCGTTTCCGGGAACTTGCAGTTGCAAACCTTGGATCGTGACGGAACCCAGGTCGCCGGGCGTGTACTTCGGCGTCAGTCCCAGCTCAATGACGATCAGACCGGGAGTCACGTCTTGACGGAGAACTTGGTATCCATAGACGGAATCCAGAATCTGCAGGTTCACTTGCGGCGCTTGCTCCGATCCGGTCAGCGTCAACTGAATGCTCTCGCGTTCGCCGGCATTCAATGTCGCTTGCGCCGGGAAGATCACGGTCACCGGTTGCGTCCATTGATGATCGAAGACCTCGCGGGTTTTGGTCACGCAGCAACGGGTTTCGGTGCGGTACTTCGTGACGGTGCGGGTGCGCTGCTCACGACGGTAACGGGTTTCCTCGCGGTACTTCGTGACGGGGCGAGTTTTGCGCACGCTCTCGTAGCCGCATTTTTCGCGCGACACGGGCACTTGATGACACTTCTCGACCTGACGGCAATCGCGGCCACCGGGTTCGGTATGACAAACGCGGCGCGGGCGGCAGTCGGGGCGGTCGGGACGACCCGGGCGATCAGGACGGTCGGGGCGGTCAGGGCGATCGGGACGACCCGGGCGATCGGGACGGTCAGGGCGATCGGGACGACCCGGGCGATCGGGACGGTCAGGGCGATCGGGACGACCCGGGCGGTCGGGGCGATCCGGACGATTCGGGCGATCTTCGCGGCCCGGGCGGTCTTCGCGACCGGGACGGCCGGGCCGACCGGGGCGCAGTTCTTCGCGGTTGTCGGCGTTGACGATTCCGCCTTGGACCAAGAAGGCGATCCCGCCTTCGACATCCGAGTCGGCCATGGCGCCAAGTTCGATGTGGCCGCGGCAGTCGTTCACGATTTCGCAGCGTTCACGGCCGGGACGATTCGTGCACTCGGTTTCGGTGCGGCATTCGCGGCGATAATCGGTCTCGCGACGGCAGCGATACTCTTGCTCCCAATAGTCTTCGTAGTCGGTGTAAGGAACGTGTTCGGTGTACGGGACGTTCTCGAAATAGGTTTCCGTGGTTTGATAAGGAACCTGCTCGGTGTACTCCGCTTGATAGCTTTCCGTCCGGTAGATGTTTTTTGCGAGCGTGGTTTTCAATTCGGCGAGGCCCGCCTCCCGAATCAAAGTCTGCTGCGGCCCATCGACGGGTGCGGACAGAACCGGGTTGGCGAACGAACTTGCCGAGTAAGCCAGCAAGAGCGCGTGTGTCATGAAAGTACGAAAGGCCATTTTGACTCCCCTTGTGTGGTGACGTGCTCCAATGAGCAAGGCTTATGCCTTCCATCACGGGGTCAAAAGGAGTCTGAATTCACGAAACACGAAACATTCGAAACGCATTAGCGGCGAAAGTTCAGGATCGACTGCACGGCGATCCCGGCGACGAGGCCCCAGAAGGCCGAACCGACACCGAAGAGCGTGAGCCCCGACGCGGTGACGGCGAAGGCGACGAAAGCCGATTCACGGTATTCGTCGCGCGCGAGCGTCGCGTGCAGTGAGGCGGCGACGGTTCCTAAGAGCGCCAGCCCCGTGATCGCCAGCACCATGTCGCGCGGGAAGGCCGCGAAGAGCGAGGTGATCACTCCCGCGAACAAACCCAAGAAAATATAGAGGACGCCCGAAACGACACCCGCCATGTACCGACGTTCGCGATCGGGATGGGCTTCGGGACTCATCCCGATGGCCGCGGTGATCGCCGCCAAATTCAAAGAGAATCCGCCGAACGGCGCGATGATCAGGTTTCCCAATCCCGACCAAGTCAGAATGGGTGAAACCGGAGTCTGGTACCCGAACGTCCGCATCGTGGTCACGCCGGTCAGATTTTGCGAAGCCATGGTCACGATGAAAAGCGGCGCGCCCAGATTCAAAATCGCGCGCCACGTGAACTCCGGAGCGACGAACGAAAATTCGGTCGCGGTGAGACGGAACTCGTCGAGCTGCAGAAGATCGAGTGAAAGTCCGAGCAGGACCGCCACCACGAGAACGCCCAGCATGCTGACGCGCGGGAAGAAACGTTTGCCGATGACGTAGGTCACGAACATCGCGCCGATCAAGTAGGGTTGGGATTTCATCGCCGCGAAAGTCTCGAGTGCGAAGTGCAAAAGAACGCCGGCCAGTAGCGCCGAGGCGAGTGGTACGGGAATCCGGTTCATGATGCGATCGAAGATGCCGGTGACTCCCGTCAGCAAGATCAAAAGGCTCGAGACCATGAAGGCGCCGACCGCTTCATTCAGTGAAAGCCCTTCCATTCCGGTGACGATCATCGCGGCGCCGGCGGTGGACCAGGCGATCAGGACGGGGGCGCGGTACCACAAACTCAAGCCCAGCGATAAAACGCCGACCGCAAGCGCGAGGCTTCCCAACCAACTTCCCGCTTGGGCCGTCGTCGCGCCCGCGCTGATCGCGGCCTGATAGACGAGGACCGCAGAGCTCGTCACGCCGACCAGGGTGATCAACAGTCCGGCAACCACCGATTGCAAAGAGAAGTCTTGAAGCCATCGTTTCAGAATCATTGCGATGGATTGTCCTCTTCCCCGTGTGAAGGGTCAATGAAGCCGCGTGCGCCCTTGATTCCGTCACGGAAACGCGGTCGACTGCGGCTTAATAAGGAGACGATCGATGAAGCGATTGCAAAACATCCTGGCGCGGGTGGAACGCGCCGGAAACGCCCTTCCCCATCCGGCCATCCTGTTTCTGATCCTTTCGGGGGCGGTCATCGTCATGAGCGGCATCGTGAAGTGGTTCGCGATCGAGGCCGTGCATCCCGTCACCAAAGAGGCCATCGTCGCGACGAATCTGCTTTCGCTGGGCGGCCTTCATTTTCTGCTGACCGATCTCGTGAAGAACTTCACCGGCTTCGCGCCGCTGGGCTCGGTCCTGGTCGCGATGCTGGGTTTCGCCATCGCGGAAAAGTCGGGACTGCTCGCGACGCTCCTTCGCTGGATGGTGATGAAGGCGGGGCGCAAACTTTTGGTCCCCGCCATTTTGATCGCGGGGATCGTCTCGCATACGGCGGCGGATCTGGGGTACGTGCTTCTGATTCCGCTGGCGGCGTTGAGCTTTCATGCGGCGGGGATGCATCCGCTCGCGGGTTTGGCGGTGGGTTTTGCGGGCGTCTCGGGGGGCTTTGCGGCGAACTTTCTTTTGGGCGCCATCGATCCGCTACTCGCGGGGTTGAGCCAAGAGGGCGCGCGCATCCTGGATCCGAACTATACGGTGTCACCGGTTTCGAACTACTACTTCTTCGCGGCGTCGAGCGTTTTGATCGTCGGGGTGGGAACCCTGATCGCCAATCGCATCACGATTCCTTTTCTGGGAAAATACGGCGGTGAGGCACCGGCTCCCGTACAGGCCCTCACGTCCCCAGAGAGAAAAGGCTTGATGGCGGCGGGAGTGACCAGTCTGATCCTGCTTGCGATTTTACTTCTGGGCCTCGTTCCCGAGAGCGGATTTTTGCGCGATCCCGCTTCGGGCAGCGTGATCTCGTCCCCGGCGATGAAGGGCATTGTCGCGATCATCTTTATCTTCGGATCGTTGACGGGCCTTGCGTACGGTTGGGCGGCGGGCACGATGCGCGGCTCGAATCAGGTCGTCGGCGCGCTCCAGGACGCCATGGTCACGATGGCTCCCTATTTGGTCCTCGTGTTCTTCGCGGCGCAGTTCATCGCGCTGTTCGCGGCATCCAATGTCGGCTTGATCTTCGCGGTTCACGGTTCGGACGCGCTGAAGGCGCTGAATATCGGCCCGGTGCCGCTGATGATCGGTTTCATTCTGTTCACCTGTTTGCTCGATCTTTTTGTCGGTAGTGCTTCTGCGAAGTGGGCGATGATGGCGCCGGTGTTCGTGCCGATGTTCATGTTGTTGGGAATTTCCCCCGAACTTTCGCAAGCCTCCTACCGGGTCGCCGACTCCGTGGTGAATATCATTTCGCCGTTGATGCCCTATTTCCCCTTGGTCCTCGCCTTCGCCAATAAGTATGACAAAGACGCGAAGATCGGTACGGTCCTGGCGCTGATGCTCCCGTACTCGCTGGCCTTCCTGCTGTCGTGGTCGATCATGCTGTTCGTGTGGATGGGTCTGAATCTACCGCTGGGTCCGGGCGCGGGTCTGCGCTACGAAATCCCGGCGGCTCCGGCGGCGGTGGCGCCAGGGGAGTAGGACGGGGGGCCGTAGGTCGAGGCCATTTAATAAAGATTGAGTTGATAGAGCCAGAGGGGAAGTCCGATCATTTGTCTTGGGTCTCAGATCTTCGGGACAAAGAGGAGTTCGTTTGGCAATTCCGGATTTTCAAACTTTGATGCTGCCGGTTCTAAAATACATAGGCTCTAAAGAGCTTGCGGTGTCCAAAGATGTCATCGAGGAAATGATAAAGGAATTTCGTTTGACGGATGCGGAGCTGAACGAGCTCCTGCCCAGTCGCACTCAACGCGTGATTGATAATCGCGTCTATTGGGCGCAAATCTATCTTCAGAAAGCGGGTTTGGTTGAACGGCCGGCAAGAGGTCGCTATCGGATCACGGAGCAAGGTCAGAAAATGCTGGCATCCAATCCTACTCGCATCGACATCAAGACGCTGAATCAGTATCCGGAGTTCGTTCGATTCAAAAGTCTTTCCAAGAAAAGCTCGGAGGAAAAATCAAGTTCCTCGGATATCGATCAAAAAATTGAAGATGCTGATCCTCGAGAAGTGCTCGAAGCCAGTTATGATAAAATGAGAGCATCCGTTTGCGATGAACTACTAAATACGGTTCGGAAAATCGATCCAACCGATTTCGAGCGCTTGGTCGTCGATCTTTTGCAAAAAATGGGATATGGCATTGATCTTCAGTCGGTCGTTCATCGAGGCCGATCCGGCGACGGCGGTATCGACGGTGAAATCAGCCAAGATCGTCTCGGTCTTGAAATGATCTATATTCAAGCGAAGCGTTACCAAGAGGGGGCGGGTATCGGGCGGCCTGCTATCCAGCAGTTTGTGGGCAGTTTGAATGAACGAAAGGCGAAGAAAGGTCTTTTCATCACGACGTCTCATTTTTCCGCCGACGCCTACGAATATGTGAACCGGATCGACGTGCGCATTATTCTGGTCGATGGAGAGAAGCTCGCCGAGCTTATGTTCGATTATGACCTTGGTGTCGCGACGGAGCAGCGGTATCTAGTTAAGAAGTTAGACCAAGACTATTTCGAGTGATCGGGCTGACGGTAAATTTCGATATGAAAAATCTGTTCCTGTTTTCTCATTCTTGATTATTTCGTTGACCGGTTTTTCGGCGCGCGAGGATTGGCTGTACGCTGCGATATTCAATGAGATCGAGATTTTCGGATTCGCGCCGATACGAAGCGCACCAAACGCCTTCTTGAGACGATAGCAAGAATCGAGATTGTGTCCCGTCATCTCGTTAAAAGTTCACTCAAAAAAGCCGTGCTAGATAGAGCTCATGACGAATCAAGAGCTGCACCTCAAAATCAAGTCCATCGCGAAAACCTATCTGCAGATCGAAGCAGATCTCGTAGCACTTCTTATCGAGATGGATCGGCGGCGATCATTCCGGGATCTTGGGTACGCGAGTCTTTTCCAGTACTGCGTTTTGGAGTTAAAACTGTCCGAAGCGGTCACGTCCGCATTCATCACGGTCTCGAGGAAGGCGGCGATTGTTCCCGATTTGATGGAAGCCCTCGAAACCCAAAATCTAACTGTTTCCAAAGCGGCGAAGATCACGGCCGCACTGGATATACAGCACGTCGAAGATGCGAAGAAAATTATCGCGTTCGCCTCCCAGCACTCCTCCGCCGAAACGGAGAAGTGGCTTCGCGAGAAAAAGGGGATCGAAACCCTGCATACGTTAAAGCTGGACTCGGCCACAATGGCGAAGCTCAAAAAAGCGCGGAACCTCACCAAGCGCGATTTCACCCTTGAGGAGACCCTCGGCCTTGTGCTTGATGAATACGTTCAGAAACATGACCCGCTCGAAAAGGCGAAACGCAGCCTCAATAAAGGGCGCTCCCCCGATACGAAATCCACCCGCGAAGACTCAAGGCCACTTCCGCGAGACGTTGGTTCCTCTCCATCGGTTGGAGGTTCCGTGATGCGCTCCATGTCTAAACCGGTTAAGCGCCGTCCACTCCCGACGTCGGTCAAACATTTCGTGATCCGCCGAGACCAAAACCGCTGTACCCAAGAGATTCGCCCCGGCGTGCGGTGTCAGCATACGAAATTTCTCGATCTCCATCATCGCCGACCTGTCCATGATGGTGGCACCGACGAACCCGCTAATCTCGAGCTCCTTTGTGGCGCGCACCACCGGATGCGGCATGGACTGAATTCGGGAACAACTCCTTGTCCAATCGGATACCCCCGGCGACAATAACCGAATGACCGCGCCGCTCACGCTCGCCATCGACTTCGGAACTTCCAACTCGCTTGTGGGCGCGGCCCGTGGGGACGAGCGCATCGAGGCGCTCCCGCTCGATCCGGCGGCGAAAGATCCGAGCCTGATGCGAACGCTGCTTTACTTCGTGAACTCGCGCGAGTGTTACTTCGGTGCGGATACGATTCCGAAGTACGTCGAAAACGAAATGGAGGGGCGGCTTTTCCGGTCCTTCAAGTCCCATCTGCCGAATCGGAACTACAGCGGCACCATGGTGGGCGAGCGGGTGATGTCGCTGGAAAATCTGGTGACGACGTTCCTGCTGGAACTCAAACGCCGCGCCGAAAGCGAGCTGGGCGAAACGGCCGAGCGCGCGGTCATCGGTAAACCCGCGCGCTACTCGCTGGACGACGAGGTCGACGCCTTCGCGCTGAAGCGGATGTCCCGCGCGGTGGAAGCCGCCGGCTTCAAAGAGTACGAGTTCGTGCCCGAGCCCCTCGCAGCCGCGCTGGATTATCGCCGTGGATTGACGGAAGAGAAAATCGTCCTGATCGGTGACTTCGGTGGGGGAACTTCGGACTTCACGCTGATGCGTATGGGCCCCTTTGACTATCAGGCGTCGGATGTTTTGGGCATCGACGGTTGCCCACTGGCGGGGGATGCGCTCGATTCGCTTTTCATGAGTAAACGCCTGAACAAATTTCTGGGCGCCGAAGTGCAGTACCGCATGTCCATGAGCAACAACTGGTTGACCATGCCGCCCACGGTGACCGAGCGCTTGAACCAACCCGCGCACATCGTGCATCTGAAAGAGAAGGCGACCTACGAGTTCATCCGCGAGGTCCGCAAGGGCGCACCGAACGAAAAGGACCGCGAAGCGATCGATCGATTGTTCGCGTTGATCGAAGACCAGCAGATCTTCGCTTTCTTCGAGAAGATCGAGGCCACAAAGCGACGCCTTTCCGACCGCGAGATCGCGACTTTTGAGTTCGACTATCCGGACATCGAGATCCGCACGGACTTCCTGCGCGAAGAATTCGATGAATGGTCTGAAGCCACGATCGCCAAAATTTTCGCGTCCATGGAAGAATGCCTGAAGAAGGGCGGGGTCACCGCCGATCGGGTGGATTTGATTTCGCTGACGGGCGGAAGTTCGCAGGTGCCGAAGATCCGCAAAGAATTTGAAAAGCGTTTCGGGGCCGCGAAGCTACAGACCCGGTCGCAGTTCCACTCCGTCTTGAGCGGTTTGATCGAGTCCGCCCGTCTGTTCAATTTGAAGTGAATCAACGCGAAGTAGTTCCACGCCATTGGCCTCAAGACCCGCGTCTTGCCAGGCTTTGAAGGCGTCACGCGCGCGCGCCAATTGACGTGCTTTTTTGTCGGCCTTCTTTTTGATTTTCTTGCCGTTGTCTTCCGACATGGGCGGGAACAGACCGAAGTTGATGTTCGTCGGTTGGAAATTGTCCGCGCGGTCGGTATCCAGGATCGCCGCCAGAATGGAGCCCATCGCCGACGCTCGCGGCGGCGCTTGGATGCGTTGGCCCCGCAGCTTCGCGTCCACAAAACGTGCGGCCAGAAGTCCCATGCAGGTCGATTCGAAGTAGCCCTCGACGCCGGTAATTTGGCCCGCGAAGAAAAGGCCATCGTCTTTCCGGCTGGATAGATCCGGATTCAAAAGCGAAGGCGAATTCACGAACAGATTGCGGTGAATGCTACCGAGCTTGAGAAATTCGGCGTTTTGCAAACCGGGGATCATGCGGAAGACGCGCGTCTGCTCGCCGTAGGCCATGCGCGTTTGGAAACCCACCAGGTTGTAAGAGGTGCGATCGCGATTTTCCGCGCGCAGCTGCACGACCGCCCAAGGTTCGCGATCCGTGCGAGGGTCGCGCAGACCCACGGGTTTCATGGGACCGAAGCGCGGGGTTTCGGGACCGCGATCGAACATCACCTCAATGGGCATGCAGCCTTCGAAGAAGGCGGTCTTTTCGAAATCCTTCGGCTCGATTTTGCGCGCGGCCATGATCTCGGCGGTGAAGGCCTCGTACTCTTCTTTGGACATCGGGCAGTTCAAATAATCCGGAGTGCCTTTGTCGTAGCGGTCCGCGGCCCAGACGATATTCATATCCAGGCTGTCGGCGTCGACGATGGGCGCGATGGCGTCGAAGAAGTACAGGAAGTCGCCGCCGAAATGTGTCCGCAGCGATTCGCTGAGTTCCGGCGAGGTCAAAGGACCCGTCGCGATGATCGCGGGGCGGGGGACGTCGTCGAGGGATTTGATCTCTTCCGCGCGCACTTCGATGCGGGGATGATTGCGGATGCGTTCGGTCAGATCCTTCGCGAACAGCGCGCGGTCGATGCCCAGCGCTTGGCCCGCGGGAACGGCGTTGGCGCGGGCGGCGGCCAGCACGAACGAGTTCAGTTGTTCGGCTTCCCATTTCAGCTGACCGGGCGCGGATTCGGGCGACAGGCTGCCGAAACTATTCGAGCAAACGAGCTCGGCGAAATCGCCGGTTTTATGGGCCGGAGTCATGGTCACGGGCCGCATTTCATGGAGGATGACGGAGTGCCCCAAATCAGCCAATTGGAGGGCGGCTTCGCTGCCCGCCAGGCCAGCTCCCACCACGTGGATTTGGACGTCCGATTTCGCGTTTTGCATGACTCTCCTGTTGATTCCGGACCGGCTTTTGACCATGGTCAGGGCATGGATCCGAAGTTTCCCCTGAAAGGCAGTGACGCCGTCCTACAAGGGCTTTTTGAGAATGGCAACTCTCCGCTCTCGGCGCCCTTTCAGCGTTGGAAAATGTGGAAACGCTGGCCCGAATTCGTCGGCCCGACGATGGCGGAAGTGACCGAGCCCGTCGGTCTGCAAAAAGGCACGCTCTACATCTGGGTGAAAAATTCGACGTGGATGCAGCAGGTGTCGTTCTTGAAAGAACAGCTGCGCGTTTCGCTCAATCAAAAGCTCGGTCAGAAAAATACGATCCGCCGGATACAGCTGACCTTGAATCGGAACCTGGTGCCCCAAGATCCCGAGGCCCTGGCTCAACTGAAAGAGACGATCCAGAAACTGGGTGCCGATCCCGACGCTCCGAAAGCCGACATTCCGCCCGAGGATTTCAATCCCGGCGGCGAGAACCGTTAGCGTCTACTTTCCGTCCGACTTCTCAATCGTTCCGCGAATGACCGACTGCATGTACTGACGGCGCGGGCTTTCACCGATCAGCTGCTTCAGCTGCTGGTGCAGCGAAGGATCGTTGATCAGGGCGCCGAGGGTGCCTTCGCCTTTGTCGACTTTCACCAAAATGGAGTTCAGTCGCGTGAGGGTCTCTTTGATTTTCGCGGGATTGTCGCCGCGAAGTTCTTGCATCAGCTGCCGCGTTTCTTTCGACATCGCTTTGAGTTCGTTTGTCGATTCGTAAACGTTCGTCATGATCCGGTCCATGCGACCTTCGCCGTTCAGCGCGATCAGAAGCTTCTGCGTTTCGGCCAGGATGTCGAAGACGCGACCGGCTTCACCGCCGCGTTCACTCAAGACGCCCATGAAGTCCGCGCTCGAGTTCGGCTCCAGATATCCGGCGTCTTCCAGGCGGGGACCCGCGAGGTCGCCGGGGATGATGTAAACGAATTTGTCGCCCAAGGCCCCTTGCGTGCGGACTTCGATGGTGGAGTTTTTCGGAATCCGCGCGAGTGAGGCCTCTTCGATGCGCATGTCGAGGATCAGCGCGTTTTCGCCGTCCGCGAAACGAATCTCTTTCACGTTCCCAATGGTCATGCCGGCCAGGCTCACGACGGAACCTTTCGCGAGTCCCTGCACCTGCGACATCTTCGAGTGAACCGTAACGTAAGACTTGAAAAGCGCCGAGTCCCCACCCAGGACCATGATCGACACCAGAACGGCGAGGAGGCCGAGACCCAAGAAGACGCCGATTTGAACCTGTTGGCTGCGGTTGGATTCCATTACAGCACTTCTCCTTCAGCAAAATTGCGAATGGGGTGATCCATCTTCGCTTGAATCTCTTGGGGCGTGGCGATGGCCAAAATACGTCCGTTCATGATCATCGCGATCCGGTCGCAGACCGCGAACGCGACGGGCATGTCGTGCGTGACTAAGATGCCGGTTTTTCCCATACGTTTGAGTTGCAAAATCATCTCGGAAATCCGTTTGGTGTTGTAGGGATCAAGACCCGCGGTGGGCTCATCGTACAAGATGACTTCGGGATTCATGATGATGGCGCGGGCCAGGCCTAGGCGCTTCTGCATCCCGCCGGAAAGGCTCGACGGATAGATCTTTTCGTTACCGGTCAGCCCGAATTCGCCCAAGAGGTGCGTGATCTTCTCGGCGATCTCGGGTTCGCGCAAATTCGTATGTTCGCGCAGCGGGTAGGCGAGGTTTTCATAAACGGTCATGGAGTCAAAAAGCGCCCCACCCTGAAAGGCGTAGGCGACTTTCTTGCGGATCGGGATCAAATCGCGCTCACGCAGTCCGGTGATGTCTTGGCCATCGATCAAAATGCGTCCGGCGTCGGGTTTCATCAAACCGATCAACGAGCGAAGCAGAACCGACTTTCCGGTCCCCGAGCCGCCGATCAGTCCCAGGCATTCGCCTTCGTGGACGTCGAACGAAATATCCCGGTGAACCGTTTTGGTCCCGAAACTTTTCGCAAATTGGACGACCTCGATGACCTTGCGCACGCGCACTCCTAAAACAGCAGGAACAACTTCGTTAAAAAGAAATCACCCACCAAAACCATGATCGACGATACGACGACCGCTTTCGTGGTGGCCAGTCCGACTTCCTTCGTGCCTTCCTTCACGTTCAGGCCGAAGTAGCAGGCCGTGATGGAAATGAAGATCGAAAAGAAAACGCATTTGCCGATGCCCGAAAACAAATCCTCGAGCGTGAGGGTCGTCATGACCTTCTGGGCGTAGAAGCCCGCGTCCAGACGCAGCTCGGTCACGCCGATGATCATCCCGCCCAAAACGCCGATGATGTTCGCGAGCGCGGCGAGCAGCGGCAGGCAGACCAAGCAGCCCAGCACGCGGGGGATGACGATCTTGCGGATGGGCGAGGTGCCCAAAGCGCGGATCGCATCGACCTGTTGGGTGACGACCATCGAGCCGATCTCCGAGGCCATGCCGGCGCCCACGCGCGCGGCGACCATCAGGCTCGTGAAAACGGGTCCCATTTCCCGCAGGATCGACAGCGAGACGATCTTCGGGACGTATGGTGCGCCCCCGAATTTCGCTAGGCCGATTCCGAATTGCAGGCTCATCACCATGCCGGTGGACAACGCGGTGATCAGAATCAAGGGCATCGAGCGGCTACCGATCTGGAAAATCTGATCGGCGAAAAGACGCCATTCGAGTTTCGTGCGCCAGAGCTCCGAGACGACTTGTTTCGTCAGCTGGCCGTAGCCACCGATGAAGAGCAAGCTGTCTTCCATGAAGGAGGTCAGGCGGAATTTCATTACGGAGCCTGGAAGCTTTCCAGAAAGCGCCGGTAGGCGGCGACTTCCTGATCGAAGTTCACGGTCCGGGCGGTGTAGGTGATCAGGTACGAGCAGCCGTTGCGTTTGAAGACCAAAGCTTGGGTCTTCATCGCGATGCCGTCGAGCGTGCCGGTGGCGACGGTTTCCAGGGCGGCGCGGGCGTTGAAGAATTTCGTGTCCTGCGAGACGACCTCGCGATCGCGCAAGACCGCGAGCGATTCGTTGGTCAGGTTTTCGAGCGACATGGGCGGCTCGGGGCACTCACTCAGGTACGAGATCGTGTTGCCGGTCTTCGTCGACTGCCAAGCTTGGTCGGCGGCGGTGTCTTTGATCGCGGTGAAAGAGCCATCGGGAACGCCGGCGCGCACGTTTTCGGCGCGACCGGGTTTCTTCGGACCGATGTTCACGGACACGCACCCCGTAAGGCAGGTCAAAAGCAGGCAGAAAATGGCAAAAACACGCATCCGTTGCATGGGTGGTGGTGGCTCCTGATGTTGCCGATTTTTCGGCAGTTTTTGAGTTTTGCTGCATCCCTTCGACTTGTCGAAATGTTTTTCTATCAGTTCGTCGAGTGTCAGTGTTTTGTCGGCACCGACAAAAATGCGTGCACGAAGCCTGGCGCGATTTGCGATCCCTGTTTCATAATCTCGCCCTTCCTCCAGTTTTGATCTTCTGTTTCAGGACCTAACTCGAGGCCCACGCACGAACCCGACTTGTTGAGGGTGGTGGCACCGGAAATGCTTCTTTCACCACTCAGTACACGAGTGTGAGGGGAACCCGCCGAAAGTCCACGGACTGACGGCGGGTGCTTAAGAGGGGACCGATGCGGACTTGGATTTCATTTTTCCTGATGGTGATGACCGGATTGTCGGCAGCGACCGCTTCGGCCGCGGGCGTGGATGCCAAGCTGACCCATTTCGGTGA
This sequence comes from Pseudobdellovibrionaceae bacterium, assembly GCA_019637875.1. Classification (NCBI taxonomy): domain Bacteria; kingdom Pseudomonadati; phylum Bdellovibrionota; class Bdellovibrionia; order Bdellovibrionales; family Pseudobdellovibrionaceae; species Pseudobdellovibrionaceae bacterium. Next base: position 382,835 of record JAHBUW010000001.1, read on the forward strand.
AACCTTGCACCTGGAACTCCGTGGCCGCGATAACTGGGTCTACGACATTCAAAAAGCCGAAGACAAAGGCAAGGTCGTTTACAGCGTGCAAGTTCCCGCACTCGATGCGGGTTCGATCGCGGCGTTTTCGAAAGTTAAATTTCCCGGTCTGGAATCCGTCGTCGTCGACGCGGGGACCGACTCGAACCAGGTTCTGAAGTTCACCTTCAATCCGGCCAAAGGCGCGCGGATCGATCATTTCGACTACCTGACCGACAAACCTTCGCGTTTGATCGTCGACTTCTTCAACGACACATCGGCCGCGAAGAAACCGAAAGCGGCGGAAGCACCGTCGGTCCCCGCGCCGAAAAACGAAAAAATCGTTTCAAAAAAGGGAGCCCCGGCCGAAGCGGGCCGTAAACCCGCGAACGACGTCCTCGTCATCGGGCCGCAGGGCCCCTTGCAGACCTCGCTCGATCCGTTGATCGCCACGCCCCAGCCGTTGCAACCCCAGACCGGAATCTTCGACGGAGCCGATCCCGATTTTTCGCGTTTCGCGATCCAGGATTTCGAAGTCAAAGAGTCGGCGATGATCGCAAGTAAGCAGAAAGTTTACGTCGACTTCCCGATCCTGCATTTGAAGCCCGACGAGCTGAAGCTTTTGCAGTCAAAAGCGCCGGTGTACGAAATCGACGCGAAGGATAACGACGAAAACAAACAAGCCCGCCTGCTTTTGACCTTGCGTAAGAATAACCGTAGCGAGGTTTTCCAGAAGACCGCGAAGTGGTTCTTCGACAAATATCCGAAGTCGGACTACGCGGAAATTCTGAAATTCATGTGGGCGGACGTTCTCTATGACCGCTGGAAAGAAACGGGCAAGGCCGAAGATCTCGACGTCGCGATTCAAAAATACGAAGAGGCGATGAAAGAGTTCCCGAATTCCGCGTTGAACGAGCGCACGCAGCTTTTGGTGGCGTACTCGCAACTCGAACGCGGGGACGCGTTGGCCTCGCTGCAAGCCTTCCAGGCCCACTCGCGCAAGTTCCCCGAGTCCGCGAACAAGGACCTGGTCAAAATCGCGATGGCCGAAGCCTACGCGCAGCTGAATCGTGGCGACGACGCGCTGAAAATCTATGATGACGTGATCAAAAACGCCAAGCGTCCCCAGGACCGTATTCGCGCGTCGTTCCTGCGCCCGGACATTTTGTTCCAGCAGAAAAAGGATAAAGAGGCCGCGGACGCCTACCGTAAGCTGCGTGATCAGCATCCGAACGAGTACCTGGACTATCCGAATGCGGCTTTCAATCTGGCGGCGGCGGAGTTCCGTTTGGGGAACCACCGCGCGAGCTTGGACGCGCATCTCGACTTCGTGAAGAAGTTCCCGACGAACTCCTATTCCGGTTACGCGCTGACTCGCGTGGGCGAACTGCTCGAGATTCTGGGCGCGGATCCTTCGCGGGTGATGGGCGCTTTTCTCGAGACCTATTTCCGCTATGGGTCCACTCCGGGGGCGGTGGTCGCGCGTTTACGGATGCTGTCGTCGCGGATGCGCGGCATGAAGCAACAGGAGTTGGAAAAGGCCGTTCAAGATATCATGAAGCTGGCGCAGGACTCGAAGCTGCCGAAGATGGATCAATTCGCGACCATCATGGTGGCCGACGGATATCACGACCGCGGCGAGTACGAAAAATCGTTGAACCTGCTGCGCGACTTCTATCAGAAAGATCCGACGACCGCGGACACGGGACTTCTGACCCAGCGGATCGTGCGTAATATCGCCGATGAAATCCATTCACAGGTGGAAAAAGGCGAATTCCTGAAGGCGATGAACACGCACCAGAAATATTCGGCGGATTGGCTGCGCAATAGCAACCGCGTGGACGTGCAGTACGATCTGGCCCGCGCCTTCGAGCAGTCCGGAGTCCAAGACGAAGCCGAAAAGCTTTACCGCGAGTCCTTCAACCGGATTCTGGCTCTGAAGGGAACTCCGAAAGAAAAAGAAGTGGGCGTTTTCGAGAAGGTGCCTTCGACGGACGAGATCCTGTTGCGGATGGCCGCGGTGAATATGAACCGCGATCAATCGCAGCTTGCGTTCAACAATCTGAAGGACATCAAAAGTCCCGAAAAGCTGACCGAAACCCAGCAAATCGAGCGTATCTTGCTGGCGGCGAAACTTTACGATCAAAAGGGTGAACCCGCCACGGCGATCCGTTACCTGACGGAACTGGTGAAAGCGTGGAAGGGGATTCCGGTCCTGGTGGCCGAGCCCTATTACAGCCTGGGACAAATGGAAGAAAAGCTCGGTCAAGTGGATGCCGCCATCGCGAGCTATCGCCGCGTCGATGAGCTGATGCGCGATTCGGGAAAGGTTTCCGAGAAGACCCATGCTCGCGCATTGGAAAATATGGCGCGTTTGCAACAGACGACCAAACAAACGGACGAGGCGATTGCGACCTACAACCGCCTGCTCGAGACCTACGAAACGAAGATGCCCCTGGATTCTTTGCGCTACAAGTTGGGACGCATCCACTTCGATAAAGGTGAGATGCAAAAGGCGTCTGACGTTTGGGGTAAACTGGATCGCGATAAAAGTTCGTTCTGGGCCAAGATGGCCGACGAAAATTTGAAGTCTTCCAAATGGAACGACGACAATAAAAAGTACCTGCGCCGGTTGCCGGCCAGTGCCCAGTCCGATGGTAGTGCGAAGGAGGTTCCGTGAGTCTATTCGATAAAACGTCACTGGCGCTGCAGACCGCAACGAATTTGCGCAAGCTGCGGCAAGAGCTGATCTCTTCGAACATCGCCAATGCCGAGACTCCGGGTTTTCACGCGAAGAAGATGGACTTCGAGGCGGCGCTGGACAGCGCGGTGAACGGCATCGGCGGGGCGGGCGGTCACGAGTCGGCGATTAAAAACGTACGTCCCGACATTTACGACAATCCCGAGGCCATCACTTCGAACGACGGCAACACCGTGAACATTGAAAAAGAGATGGCGGCCCTCGCCGAGAACACCGTTCTTTATAAGGCGGCGATTCAGCTCATGAACAAAAAACTCGCGGCCTTGCGGTACGCGGTCACGGAAGGACGATAAGCGATGTCGCAGTTCTTTTCGGGTTTTCGGGTCAGTAGTTCGGGGATGGCGGCGCAACGGATGCGCCTCAATACGATTTCTTCCAATATTGCGAATATCAATACGACGAAAACCCCGGAAGGTGGCGCCTACCGCCGCAAGGACGTGGTTTTCCAGTCGATGCCGGACGCGAAATCTTTCGGTGAAATTTTAACCGATTCGAACCCACGTTCCGACGTCCAGAGAGTCCAGGTCACCGACGTGATCTCGGATACGCGGGCGCCCTTGCGTAAGCACGAGCCCGGGCACCCCGACGCGGACGAGGAAGGCTACGTTTCATACCCGAACATCAATCTGATGGAAGAGATGACCAATATGATCCAGGCCACCCGCGCTTACGAGGCCAACGTCTCGGCGATGCAGGCGGCGAAAGATATTGCACTCTCTAGCCTAGAGATTGGTCGATAGGGTCTTTTGTAGGATCGAGTCTTAGGACTATAATAGGGAATAGGAGTTTTGACCATGGACGGTCTCACTTTTAAGAACACGCAAATCCCCGCGGGGGGCAATGGAATTTCCGATTCGAAATCGATGGAAATTTCCGGCTCCCAACGTCGGTCACTGCAAAATGAAATTTCGGCCGCGCCCTCTCTTTCTTCGAGCGCCGCTCCGGGAGCGAGTTTCGCGGATACCCTCGGCCAAGCCGTGCAGCAAGTGAATCAGCTGCAGAAAAACGCCGACACCGCGATCACGAATCTGGCGACCGGTAAGACGGACAACATCGCCGACGTCATGGTCCAAACCGAACAAGCGGATATCGCGCTCAAATTGATGATGCAAGTCCGCAACAAGATCATCGACGCGTATTCCGAAGTCATGAAAATGCAGGTTTGATTGTTAGTTAGATCCCCGGGGGGAATGGGTTGAACACGTTTTTTGCTAGTCTTTCAAATCAGTTTCGTGAGTTCTTTCGTGGCTTGGGTCCGACCAAACGGATGTCCATTATCGCCGCGACGCTGGTCTTTTTCTTAGCCGGCGTCGTGATGACGGTGATGGTTTCGGGACGTGACTACGTGACTCTGCTCACGAATGTTCCTTCCGATCAAGTCGCGCTCATCGCGCAGAAACTGAACGAAAAGAACGTCCCCTTCCAACTCCGTGATGAGGGGAAAACAGTCGCGGTTCCGGCGGAGCTTTTGCACTCCACGCAGATGGCGTTGATGGCGGAAGTGGGTTCGGCGAAACTGGGCACGATCGGTCTGGAAGTCTTCGATAAACAAGACTTCTCGATGAACTCTTACGCCCAGCGCGTGAACTACCAACGCGCCCTGCAGGGTGAATTGATCCGTTCCATCAACACGTTGACCAGCGTTCGCCAATCGAAAGTTCTTTTGGCGTTGCCGGCGAAGAAGACCTTCCTCGAGGATTCAGGGCAAGCGACGGCGTCGGTCGTGGTGGAGCTTCACCCCGGGAAATCCCTCAGCGCGGACCAAGTGCGGGGGATTCAGTTCTTGGTGGCCAGTTCCGTGGAAGGTCTGAACGCCGAAAAGGTCACGGTCGTCGATGACCGCGGCAAAATGCTGACCCGGTCGGGCGATATCACGACTTCGGGCACCAGCGAAATCTTGGATTTGAAGCGCAAAATCGAATCCGATCTGGAAGAGCGTATCGAGGCGCTGCTTGCCAAAGTGGTCGGGCAAGCGAAAGTGGTCGCCCGTGTGGATGCGACCTTGAACAACAAAATCATCAGCGCGATCGAAGAGTCCGTCGACCCGGAGCAGACCGCGATCCGTAGCCAGCAAACGGAAGAGGAATCTTCGGAAGGTTCGCGCGCGAATCCCACCGGCGTGCCTGGATCACGGAACAATATTCCCGGCGCGGGCGCCGAGGGCGAAGCCGTGAGCTTCCGTCAGGGCGTGCGCAAGGAAGTGAAGAACACCGCTTTCGAAGTGCCGAAAACCGTGAAGAATATCCGCGAGATGGCGGGTAACCTGGAGCGCATCAGTGTCGCGGTCCTGGTCGACGGCGTTCAGCAGAATATCACGAAGGAAGACGGCACCATCGAGAACAAGTGGGTGGCGCGCTCTCCGGAAGAGATCACCAAATACGAAGCATTGGTGCGTAACGCGATCGGTTTCAGCCAGCAACGTGGCGACTCCGTGAAAATCGAGAACATCCAGTTCATCGCCGAGGACTTCAGCGAAGCCGATCGGCTGCTAACGTCGCTGGAGCGTCGCAAGCTGCTGCACGCGTTGCTGAAATGGGCGCTTTTGGGTTTCAGCTTGGCGCTCTTCTTCTTCATCGTCGTTCGTCCCTTCATGCAGTGGATCACCGACAGCTTCCAGGACTCGGTCGAAGAAATGCTTCCCCGCACCATCGAAGAGCTCGAAGAGCTTCAGGCGGTGGACAATACTTTGCCCGGTATGAGCTCCGCGCTGCCGATCCTCGAAGAGTCGATCGATCCGGACAAGGCCGAAACCGAGCTGCTTAAAGACCGCATTTTGGCCATCATGGAACGCGATGACGAAAAAGCATCCAGTGCGTTCGGCATGTGGCTAGTCAGAAAGGACGGCTAATCCGTGAAGCTGACGAAACCCGAAAATTTAGAATACGAACAGCTTCGCGGCTTCGAAAAGGCCGCCATCCTGATGAACTATCTGGGACCCAACGCGCTGAAAACGCTGTTGAAGGGACTGGACGACGGGGACATCCGTAAGCTTTTGAACGTGATGCCCAAATACCGGGTCGTGTCGGTCAACGTGACGAAGAAGGTCCTCGAAGAGTTCTTCGAACTCATCAACGAAACCGAAGACTACATCTTTTCGGAAGTTTCCTCCTCGAAAGACGCGATCGTCGCCGCCTTGGGTGAAGAGCGCGCGCGCGGTATCCTGGGTGGTATCAACGTCGTGACCGGCGGCGGTCGCACCCTGGAATCGCTCGAGATGGTCGATGCGAAATCGCTTTCGAACTTCCTGGTCAACGAACATCCCCAGACGGTCGCGGTCATCCTGGCGCACCTCGAGCCCGAGAAGAAGGGTGAGGTTCTGAAGCGTCTGCCCGAAGCCCTGCAGGCCGAGGTCGTTCTGCGTATGGCGAACTTGGACCACGTCGCGCCCGAACTCATCGCCGAGATCGATTCCGTCCTGAAGAAAGAACTGGCGTCCATGAGCTCGGTCGAGCAGACCGCGCTTGGCGGCGTGCAACCCGTGGCCGAAATGCTCAACGTCATGGATAAGAACACGGAAAGTTCGATCATGTCGCGCCTGGAAGAGAAGGACCCGCTCTTGGCGGAAGAGATCCGCAAGCTGATGTTCGTCTTCGACGATATCGTGAAAATCGACGATCGCGGAATCCAGACGCTGCTCAAGGAAGTGCCGAACGATCGCCTGCTGCTGGCGCTCAAGACGGCCAGCGAAGAGATCAAAACAAAGGTCTTCAAAAACTTGTCGCAACGTGCGGCGGACATGCTGCGCGACGATCTTTCGAATATGGGCCCGGCCCGTCTTTCGGACGTCGAATCCGCGCAACAGGAAGTCGTCAACGCCGCCCGCCGCCTCGAGGCGGAAGGCAAGATCCTGATCGCACGCGGTGGCTCGGAGGACGCGCTTGTCTAAACCGATTCGTTTTTCCGAAACGAGCGCTAAAGTCATGGCTTTCGAGCCTCCGGTATTCGAGCTGGGAATCCCCCAGGTCGCGCTAGATACGGCCGAGCGCCAGCAGCAGGGCTCGCGTTTTCGCCTGTCCGAGCTGACCCGGCAGCAAACGGGACTTCACGATCTCGAAAGGGCGCAGTTCGAAGAACTCGTGGAAACCCGCGCCGCGGAACGTTTAAAGGAAATCCAGGAAGCCGCCTATCGCGAAGCCTTCGATCTGGGAATGGTCGAGGGTCGCAAAGAGGCCTTCCAGCAGAACGAAGTGATCATCAAAGAAAAACTCGCTCATCTGGACATGTTGATGGTCTCTTTCGAACGCATCAAAACCGAGATGATGGAATACAACGAAGCGCATCTGGTGCAGTTGGCGTTCCACATCGCGAAGCGTTTAGCGAGTCACGAGATTTCCGTCACTCCCGAGGCGACGCTGAATATCTTGCGCCAGGCCGTGGAAGTCGCGCAAAGCGAGGAAGAGCTGACCGTCATGGTGGCTCCGGACCAGCTCGCGTTCCTGGAAGAACTGAAGACCCAAACCGGGCGTGAGCTCGAGTTCATGAAAAAGCTGAAGTTCGAGCCCGATCCCTCCGTCGGTCATGGCGGCTGCGTGATCCGCAACAACTACGGTGAAATCGACAGTCGCTTCGAAGAGCGCGTCGGTAAACTGTGGGATGCGCTGAAAGAGTCACTGATCAACGTCAAACCCGAGTTGAAAACGGCATGACCGGTTACGAATTGAACCTGCGCAAATACACCGATCTTGTGGACTCGATCCACCTGTCGAAGGACAGCGGTAAGGTCACGGAAGTGACCGGCATGATGGTGAAGGGCTTTTTGCCCGGTGCGAGCGTGGGTTCAATTTGCCGGATCACGCCGACCGGCACCGAAAAGCATTTTCTGGCCGAGGTGGTCGGTTTCAAAGACCAAAGCGTGCTGATGATGCCCCTTCACGAAATGCGGGGCGTGGGTTTGGGATCACGCATCACCCTTGTGCAGCAAAGTGCCTTGGTGCGGGTCAGCGATGCCCTCTTGGGCCGCGTGGTGAATGGGCTGGGGCAAACGATCGACGGCGGCGAGCCGATCGAGTTTAGTCGCGAAGTTCCCCTTTACAGCGAAGTTCGTAACCCTCTCGAACGTCGTCCGATCCGTCAAAGTCTGGATCTGGGGGTGCGCGCGATCAATGCGGCCCTCACTATCGGACAGGGGCAACGGATCGGCATTATGGCCGGCTCGGGCGTCGGTAAGTCCGTCTTGATGGGGATGATGGCGCGGAATTCGAAAGCCGACGTCAACGTCATCGCCCTCATCGGCGAGCGTGGACGTGAGGTTCGTGAGTTCATTGAAAATGATCTGGGCGCAGAAGGTATGGCAAGATCCGTCGTCGTCTGCGTGACGTCCGACCAATCGCCGCTGCTGCGCATGCGGGGCGCGTTCGTCGCGACCGCGATGGCGGAATACTTCTCGGCCCAAGGTAAAAACGTCCTCCTGATGATGGATTCGGCGACACGTTTCGCCATGGCCCAACGGGAAATCGGTCTTTCCGCCGGTGAGCCGCCCGCCTCGAAAGGTTATACGCCGTCGGTCTTCGCGACGCTGCCGAAGCTCTTGGAGCGGGCGGGTTCGTTCGAAGGTGAAGGATCGATCACGGGGCTTTATACGGTGCTTGTCGAAGGTGACGACATGGACGATCCGATCGGGGATTCCGTACGTTCCATCGTCGACGGGCACATCGTTTTGTCGCGTAAACTCGCGCACAAGGCGCATTTTCCCTCTATCGACGTTTTGCAGTCCGCATCCCGGGTCATGTCGGCAGTCGCCGGCAAAGATCACATCAAGCTCGCCCAAAAGCTGCGCGAGGCCTTGGCCGTTTACCGGGACGCGGAAGATCTGATCAACATCGGTGCGTACAAACCCGGCGCGAATCCCAAGATCGACAAGTCGGTGAAGGTCATCGACCAACTCAACGCCTTCTTGAAGCAAGGCGTGGACGAAAAAACGGACATGACGAAAACTCTGCGCGAGCTGCAGGGAATCCTCGTGAATTTCAACTAGGGGACTTTGAGTGAAGGGCTTTCGCTTCAACCTCGAAAACGTGCTGAATGTCCGGCGCACGGCTGAAAACATGGCCCAGCGGGACTTTCAACTGGCCCAGGCCGCCCTCCAAGAAGAGGTCGATCGCCTGCAGCGGATGTTCGACGAAAAAACTCAAGCGTTTCAAGAACGTCACTCGCTGACCACCTCCGGAGGCACGGCCAGCGCAGGTTTGGGGCAGATCCAAGACTTTCTGGTGGGCCAGGAAATTTTGATCAAAAGACAGCAGGCCAAGATCCAGGAATTCGAGACTCAAGTCGAACGTTTGCGGGAAATTTTGCGAGAACGCGCAATTGAAACTAAAATAATTGAGAAGCTGAAAGAAAAACGCCGCGAAGAGTATCTTCAAGAGCGTAATCGTCGGGAAGTTAAAGAAGCCGACGATCAGGCAAGTATGCGTTTCCGTTTCGGTCGGGAGGACGATGAAACCGGGTTATGACGACTTTTTTCGCAAAGCGCGCGTGAACGCGGGCGTCTCGAAGGAGTCCACCAAGGCGCGTTTCGCGCTGGATGAAAACCCGTCGCGCGGTGCTGAGAAACGCAGTGATTCGCGTGGGCAGAGCGCGATGAGTCGTCCGAAAGTGGCGGCCGGTTCCGATCGCGAGCGCCTGGCGATCTTGCGCGATAAAGTGCGCAGTACCCGCAAAGCGAAGCGTCGCAAGTTTCCGTTCAAACTCGTGCTGAGCTCGATGATCGGTTTGCTGGCGGCGGGTGCGGGGCTTCACTATCACGAAGACATCGACAAGTTCCTCAGCCGCGTCGAAATCGGCGCCATGAATACGGCGGTCGCTTCCGAGAAGAAGGCCGCTCCCGCGACTCCCGCGGCGGGCGTGGCGGCGGGCACCGGCGAACGGGCTCCCGCCGCGATCGATCCGAAGGCCACTCGTAAAGAGTGGACCGAAGAAGAAATGAACCATCTGCAGAAACTCGTGCAGCGCAAAGAACAGCTGGATGCGCGTGAAGCCGAACTCAGTCGCCTCGAGGCGGAACTGACCGCGCAAAAGGAAGAACTGGAAAAGAAACTGAAGTCCATGGACGAAACCCGCGTCGGCATCTCGAACATGCTTCAAGAGCGTTCGACTCAAGATGCCGAGAAGGTCGACACCCTGGTGCAAGTGTACTCGAACATGAAGCCCTCCAACGCCGCGAAGGTTTTGGAAACCATGGACGAGGATTTGGCGGTAGAGATCATCGGTCGCATGAAGCGTAAGAACGCGGCCGAAGTTTTGAATTTGATGAAACCCGAAAAGGCGCAGGTCTTCTCGGAAAAGTTTGCGGGTTACCGCAAGAAGTAAATCCACAAGGAGGTGGAATTTTGGAAATTCTCGGGACACGGATGGGCCCGAGTTCAGCGCAGGAGGGGACGGCCCTCAAAGAGACGAAAGAATCGCGTCTCCCGAATCTTTCACCGATCGAGAAGCCCGCAAGCTTCGAGAAGGTGCTAGAAGGCCGGAAAGCTCCGCAAGAACTTCGCCCCGCAGAAACGCGGCGGTCGGAGAAGCAGGAAGTCAGGGAGCGTCTTGAGGTGGCGGAGAAGCCCGCACCGAAAGCGCGAAAGACGAACGAACGTGAAACGGCGATGCTGCAGTTCATGGACTCCATGGAGAGTGAATTTGGCATCACTCCAGCCCGAATGCTGGAGGCAATGGCCGACCTCGATCAAGAGGCACTCGCTCGTTCCCCCGAAGACACCGCTTCCGATCTGATCGCAAATTTGGAACTCCCGGCTGAGGAAGAACCTCAGGCGATGGAGATGTATTTGCAGTTCCTTCAGCAGTGGAAAGACATGCGTGCCGCAAATGAGGCCGCCGACCCGAAGACCGCGAAATCCGTCGCGGGATTGATGGCGGGTGGAGCGATTTTGCATGCGGGTCTTGACGTGAAGCAGGGAGCCGCGCCGGTCGCCGCTGGCGAGCGCCGCGCGATCTTGAATCAGAGCCTGGATCGCATGAACGACAAGTTCTTCATGCGCGGCCCCGTGGCCGAGACGGGCATCGATTCGACGAAGACGGCCGACACACTGTCGCGTCTGTCGGAGCTCGGCTTCGAGCGCGTGGAACCCCAGCTGGTCACGGATCCGCAAATGGCGAAACAGGCGCTGATCGGCAAAGCGCAGGACCTGAAACAAGCGCAGGGCGCGGAAGCTTGGCTCACGGCGAACGAAGCGCCGGTGGTGAGCGACGCCGGGGCGACCTCCGAGCTTGAAGGACTGCTGCGTCAGCTGAACGCCGATCCGATGGCCTTCCGGGCCGAGGTGGCGCAAGCGAACGCGAATCCCGCCGTCTTGAAGCCCGCGTCGGAACCGAAGATCCTCGACATCTCGGCGCTGCAAGTTCCCGGTTTCGGGGCGGCGGCCGCGATCGCGAAGCCGGAAGGCCTGGGCGACTCTTCGCTCGGCGCGGACACCGGTGATGCCGAGGGCGACGCTTCAGGTGGTGGACTGGCCGACGGGCGTGCGGACGCGCAGCTTTTGGGAGCGGACTTCGCGCAGATGTTGCGCACCGAACCCGGAGCCAAAGCGGCCGTCACCGCGGGAACCGGAGTCGCGGGCGCCTTCGCGCTCAATGACACCGAAGCCCAAGGACAACTCGAAGCTTTGAAAGACCAAACCCAGATCATCGCGGCGAAAGGTGGGGGCGAAGCCCGCATCAAGCTGAATCAAGAAGGCCTGGGTGAGGTGCAGTTGAAAGTTCTCGTCCACGACGGAAAAGTGAACGTCGAGATGAAGACGGACAACGCCGAAGCGAAGAAGCTCTTGGAAGGCTCCATCGCGGATCTGAAGCAAAGCCTGTCGTCACACAAGTTGTCGGTGGACAACGTGAAAGTCGACGTGGGCACTTCGGATGCGGGCCAGCAGCAGCGGCAGATGGACTTCCAGCAGGATATGGGCCGCCAGCAAGCGCGTCAGATGATGGAACAATTCCGTCAAGACAGTGCTTCGCGCCGCGATCCGTTCTTCGAGATGTCGGGCATCAAGGCCTACGGACGTAAACGTGCGGAGCTCGATCCCATCGCACCCGCGGGCCCTTCGGCGCCGCGAGTGATGTCGGGACGGGGCGAGCGCATGAATCTCGTGGCCTGATGCACGTCACCGCTTCACGGTCGATAGTTCCTTGGCCCAGTTGAGGTCGGGGCTGGGACGGAAAGTCCTGGCCCCGTGATAAACTAAAACCAATTCCAGGAGTGCGTGTATGAGCCAAGTGGGCATGAAGCTCGGGACAAAGAATTGGAGCGAAGCGAGTCCGAACACCATCACGAAGAGTGACGGTCTGAAGAATCTCGGCGCGAACGAGCTGACGAAACTCGGCGGTGACAACATCGGCGAAGTTCTGAACCGCGTGGCGGATCCGAACTGGATCGATCCCTCGAAGAAGGCCCGTGCGGTCGGCAGCGACAAACTCGATAAAGACGCGTTCATGAAACTCATGATGGCGCAGTTGAAAAACCAAGATCCCACGAATCCGTTGAAGTCGCACGAGATGGCGGCGCAGCTCGCGCAGTTCTCATCCCTCGAGCAGCTGCAGAACGTGAATACCTCTCTCGATGACATGAAGGCGCAAGCGAAACCCACCGAAACCTATCAGTCATTGAACTTCATCGGCAAAGCGGTTTCGGGCGACGCTTCGAAAGTCTCCCGTCTGAAGGGCGACAAGTATCACGATTTCTCTTTCACGCTTCCTGAGAAGGCGACGACCGCGACGATCCAAGTGAAAAACGAAAACGGCGAAGTCGTACGCAAGGTGGAATTGCGCGATCTCAAGCCGGGCGCGAATTCGTGGACGTGGAACGGGCAGAACGATCACGGCCAAGTGCAAACCGTCGGCGAATATCGCTTCGACATTGATGCGAAAAACGAGTTCGATAAGAAGATGGATATCAAAACCGACTTCGAAGGGATTATCAGCGGCGTGAACTATACGCCGGAAGGACCCGTACTTTTGATCGGCAATATGTCGGTGAAACTCAGCGACGTTCGTCAGATCGTGGATCCGTCGATGATCCAGTCTAAGTCGCAGAAAGACCAGAATTCGAAAAATGTTGAAGCTGGACTCTTGAAAAATGCGGACGGCGTCAAGCAGAATAATAATCAAGAGATCGTGCAGACCGATGACGTACAAGGCGCTCCTGATAAGGACGAGAAGCCGGTCGGAAATGTGATGGGGCTGCCGATGTCGCGAGAGTTTCAAGCTAAGCTTGAGGCCGAAACGAAGTTGAGTAAGTAAGCAGGAGATCGAGTAAGTCATGAAAGTCGATAACGGAACTTTGAACAACCAGATCGCGGGCGTCGGAGGAGTCGGACAGACTCAACCGAAAACCGAACGCGTTGGTGGCAAAGGTCCGAGCTTTCAAGACACTCTGACCGCGCTGGAAGGTCTTCAGTACAACCGCCCGGCGGCAGCGCCCACGGCGGTGGCTCCGGGGCTGCAACCGGGTGCGGTGAAATTCTCGAATCACGCGGTCGACCGCATGGTCAGTCGGGGGATTTCGTTCACTCCGGAAGACCTGCAGAAACTCAACGAAGCGGTGGATAAGGCCGCGGCGAAGGGTTCGAAGAACTCGCTCGTGCTGATGGACAATTCGGCTTTGATCGTGAGTGTGAATAACAAAACGGTCGTGACGGTGATGGATAAGACGGCGATGAAAGAAAACGTCTTCACCAACATCGATTCGACGGTGGTGATGTAAGAACCCGTTTGAAAGCGTCCGCGTGACGGACTTTTTCATACGAGTTTTGGTTTAAGGTTTAGGAAGGGCTGGTCCTCCTTGAGGGGGCCCTCCATATAAACTCGGGAGTTGTTTGCTCCTGGGTCAACATAAGTAAGACATGGAGGTCTTATGAGCGTTCTGTCGTCACTGTATACTGGCGTTTCGGGTCTGTCTGCGCACGGTCAAGCATTGGGCGTTACTGCCGATAACATCGCCAACGCGGGAACCACGGGTTTCAAAGCGTCACGCGCGGAATTCCAAGATATTATCGCAAAAAACTTGAAAGGGATCCTGGGCGGTAACCAGATCGGACGCGGTGTTAAAATCGGCGCGGTCAACCCCATGATCAACCAAGGTAACATCGACTCCACTGAAAAAGCGACGGACCTCGCGATCTCGGGTGAAGGTTACTTCAAAGTTAAAGGTACTGACGGCGAATCGTATACACGCGATGGCTCGTTCAAATTCGACCGCGAAGGTTTCTTGATCACGAACGACGGTCAACGCGTTCAAGGTTTCGAAGCCGATGAGCAAGGCAAGATCATGAACAAAGTGGGCGACATCCGTTTCCCGCGCGCGCTCATCCCCGCCAAAGCCACTCAAGAGATCAAGCTGGATCTGAACTTGGATTCACGTGAAGAGCCCACGCGGAAGTTCGATCCTAAAGATCCCTATGCGACTTCGCACTACTCGACCGGCCTGGAAGTTTTCGACTCCCAAGGTAACAAACATTTGATGACCATGTTCTTCAACAAGACCGCGGATCGTCAATGGCAGTGGAGAGGTATGGTTGACGGTAAGAACGTCACCGGCGGTGACGAGGGCGAAATGTCGGAAGTCGCGACCGGAACGCTGAAGTTCACCGTCGACGGGAAGTTGGACTCGCAGGAAGTCACGAACTTGAACATGAACTTCAAGGGCGGCGCGCTCCAGAACCAACAAATCAAATTCAACTTCGGCGACGATATCCAGTCGGGCGGCAAAGGCCTGATCGGCTCGAAGCAGTACGGTAAAGAGTCGGACCTGATGTCGTGGAGCCAGAACGGTGCCGCGGCGGGAACGATCCAGAACATGTCCTTCAACGACGAAGGCGTTCTGACCGCGCTGTACACCAACGGCGAAGCCCGGGATCTTTCGCAAATCGCGATGGCGAAATTCGAAAACCCCGAGTCGATGTACAAAGTCGGTAACAACCGTTTCAAAGAGTCGCGTGACTCCGGATCGCCCGCACTGGGCGCGGCCGGCCGCGCGGGTCGCGGTAAGATCTTCGCGAAGTCGCTCGAGCGCTCGACGGTCGATCTCGCCAGCGAATTCGTCCAGATGATCCAAGGTCAGCGTAACTTCCAAGCCAACGCCAAGACCATTACGACAACCGACGAAATGCTCAACGAAGTCATCCAACTGAAACGCTAATAGGTAAGTGATACCTCTCGGAAAGTACCATGTACTTTCCGGAAGGTAGCAGCTACCGCTCCGGGAGTGTCCGGCGTTCGGATCGGCTTTTCTATTCTTGCACAGTTTAATACTGTGGGCGTTCGGAAGCGCCTTTAGGGTCGGAACCAAAAACTGACCGCAAGGCCTTCCCATGTTCGCGGACCTTTCAGATACCTCGGCTGCGCAGGGCCTCCAACCCCGCGCGGTGCGGTCGCTCACGGCCTCCATCCGTGCGCGATCGTCCGGGGTGCGTGCCTCCATCACCCACTTCGGATCGAAAACGCAAAAAGCCCGGCGCTGACAGAACGCCGGGCTTTTTCTTTGGGTACCACGTACCGCGTGCGGTAGATGGTACCGCACGCGGTACGTGGTACCTTATGCGAGCGAGTCGAAGAGTTCCTGCATGCGGGTGCGTAGACGATCGGCTTCGAGTTGGAGTTGGGCGCGGCGCTCGGTGAGATCTTCGGCCAGGTCCGACGCTTTGAGCTCGGGCACGTATTTTTGGACGCGCATGCGGAAGTTCGGAACTTTGCGCAGGCGCACGGGCAAATTGATTTGCGCGTCCTCTTGGAGTTTGGCGCCGAAGAATTTCGAGAACATCGAGACCGTCTGGATCAGCTCCAGCGGCAAAGGCAGGCGCAGATTCCACTCTTCGGTTCCGCGGTGGATGGCGACCAAAAGCGGCGCTTCGGCACGAATCGCGATCTCGAGAAAGCGCGGGCTCCGGAACGGCTGAATCTCGCTGACGTCACCGAAGAACGTCATCGCACCCTCTGGAAAGACGACGAGGTCGGTCCGCTCCACCGAGCGAAACTGCTCGAGCAGTTCGTCAAAAGATTGCGGAGTCGGGGACTGCGTGACGTATTCGGCGATCGGCTGGGTGATCGGATTCGAGTAGAAGAATTTGTCGATGATTCCACGGGAAATACGGTCGTCGCCGCCATGATCCACCGCTTTTTCGGTCAGCAGACAGATGGGCGGCACCCAACTGATCGGTGTGCCGTGATTCAGGACCACCATCAGCCGCGGTTCCCGCATGAGCTCAGTCATGTCGTCATCGCTTTGGAACTCGAAGCGTTCGACCATGCTGCGAAGGAGCGCTGACAGAAAACCCTGATATTCACCCAGTCTCTTCATGGGCTTGGGTCTGCCAGAAACCCGGACCCATTGAAAGTAAAAGTTAAGTTTGTGCTAGGGTTGGCGCGACCCCCTGGACGAAGGTTTCCCCCGGACTGCCGCTGGGCCCTCGCCTATGGGATTCTGTGGGGGTACAAAACCAAGGAGAATTTCGTGTCGCAACATCTGAGCGGTGTTTACCTCTTCAAAGAATTGACCCCTGACGAACTGAAAATCGTGGCCCACGCCGCGTCCGAGCGTCATTTGAGCCCCGGTGAGGAGGTCTTCATGACCGGCGAAGCGGCGAAATCGTTCTTCGTCATCACCTTGGGGTCAGTGAAAATCTATTCGAACTCATCGAAAGGTGACGCGATGGGAATCGCGAACCTGGGATCGGGCGCCCACTTCGGCGAGATGCCCTTCTTCGATCAAGGAAATCGCTCCGCGACCGCGCAAACTCTTGAGCCCACGCATATGCTGGAGATCGCGTACGCGGACCTTGAGGCTCTTTTCGCCGCGCACCCGTTAATCGCGTTGAAGGTCTACCGCACGGCCGCGCGTTTCATGGCGACTCGTCTGCGCAATACTTTGGGGGACCTCAATCAGGCGAAAGAGTCGAAACTCAAAGCGGGTTGATACGATTCGAGCTCGGAGAAACAAAAAAGGGATGGCACCAAGCCATCCCTTTTTATTTTCCATAGGACAGATCCGAGAATTAGATTCCGAGATAAGATCGGCGAACGGCGTCGTCGTTCAACAGGTCTTCACCACGACCCGACAGGGTGATCTTCCCGGTCTCGATGACGTAAGCGCGGTGCGAGACCTGAAGCGCCATGCGGGCATTCTGCTCGACGAGCAAGACGGTGACGCCCTCTTTGTTCAGCTGCTTCACGATATCGAAAATCTGCGCCACGATGAGCGGAGCCAACCCCAGCGAGGGCTCGTCCAGCAGAAGCAGATCGGGCTTCGACATCATGGCGCGCGAAATCGCGACCATCTGCTGCTCACCGCCCGACAAGGTGCCGGTCATTTGCGCTTTGCGCTCGCGCAGACGCGGGAACAGCTGAAAACAGTGCTCCATGTCCTTGGCGATCTGTTCTTTGTCCTTACGGGTGAAGGCGCCCATCTGCAGATTCTCGAGTACACTCATCTGCGGGAAGATCCCGCGGCCTTCCGGCGACTGCGCCAAGCCCATGGGCACGCGCAAGTGAGCGGGAACGTCGTTGATCGCTTTTCCTTTGAAGGCGATCGTGCCACGGGCGGGAACCATGCCCGACAGCGCCCGCAGAGTCGTCGTCTTGCCGGCCCCGTTCGCACCGATCAACGAGACGACCTCGCCCTTACGAACTTCGAAGCTGATCCCTTTCAGGGCCTGAATCGAGCCATAGAACACTTCCAGATTGTCGACTTTCAATAACGTCTCGGACATTAGTGTCCCCCTTCCGCGGCGCCGGCGCCGAGGTAGGCTTCGATGACGGCGGCGGATTTTTGAATCACATCCGGCGTGCCTTCTTCGATTTTGGTGCCGTGATCCAGAACGACGATACGTTCGCAGATTCCCATGACGAGCTTCATATCATGCTCGATCAACATCACGGTCAGGTTAAACTCTTTGCGGATTTTCGCGATGGTGTGCATGAGGTCCTCGGTTTCCGAGTGGTTCATGCCCGCCGCGGGCTCATCCAGACAGATCATCTTCGGGCGGGTCGCCAAGGCACGCACGATTTCGAGTTTCCGCTGCTCACCGTAGGGGAGCGAGGTCGACTCTTCATGCGCCTTCTTTTCGAGTCCGAAGATCGAAAGCAAAGACATGGCTTCATCACGCAGCTTCTTCTCTTGTTCGAAGTAAGACTTCGACTGCACGACGGGATGGGCGATGCCGTAGGACAAGTGCTGCGTGCCCGCGACCATGACGTTTTCGACGACGTTCAAATCACGGAAAAGGCGGATATTCTGGAAGGTACGAGTCATGCCCAAGCGCGAAACTTGATAAGGCTTCAGACCCTTGATCGATTGACCGTTGAAGTACACTTCACCTTCGGTGGGTTGGTACACGCCGGTCAGCATGTTGAAGCAAGTGGTCTTGCCGGCGCCGTTCGGGCCGATCAATCCCATGAGTTCACCCTGACGGACCGCGAACTCCAAAGAGTCCACGGCTTTCAAACCACCGAACTGAATCGAAATTTTACGGGCTTCAAGTAGATTTGCGGACATACTTCCTCAGAATCTCGCTCAGTTCCTGGCTGCCGAAAAGGCCGCGCGGGCGCAGAATCATCATCAAGATGAGTAACAGGGCGTAAATCAACATCCGCAGGTCGATCCCGATGATCTCCTGCAGGGGGCGAAGCAGTTCGGGAATGACGGTGACGATGGCCGCCGCGAACAGCGAGCCCGACAGACTTCCCATTCCGCCCAAAACCACGATGATCACCGCGTCGACGGACTTCGTGAAAACGAAGGTCTGCGGATTCAGGTAGTTCATATAGTGCGCGAAGATCGAGCCCGCGATACCGGCAAAGAAGCTCGAGATCGCGAAGGCTTGGACCTTGGCGCGGACGGTATTGATCCCCATCGCTTCCGCCGCGATTTCGTCATCGCGGACGCTCAGGAACGCGCGGCCGTGACCCGAACGAACCACGCGCCAGATCACGTAGAAAGTGACCAGGACCCAGAAGAGCGCCAGCCCGTACGAAGTCAAAAAGCGCGAGACCTCGATCGGTCCGAGCATCCAGTTGTCGGGACCTTTCACGTCGTAGAAGCCGCGGGCGGCGCCGACCGCTTCGGTGTTCAGTAAGGTCACGCGGATGATCTCGGCAAAACCCAAAGTGACGATGGCCAAGTAGTCCCCGCGCAGACGCAGCGAAGGCAGGCCGACCAAGAGGCCCGCCAAGGCCGCCATCAAGCCCGCGCAAACACCGAACAGGGGGAACATCACAAGCTGCATGGCGCCGGTGATGGGGCCGACGTGAGTGAACCACTGCTCGGCAAGGTAGGCCGAGGTGTAGGCGCCCACCGCCATGAATCCCGCATGGCCCAGCGAGAACTGGCCGGTGAATCCATTCACGAGGTTCAGCGACATTCCCAAGATCATATTGATCATGATGACGATCATCGTGAACTGGATGAACGAATCGAGGGCGAAGTCGGTCACGAAGCCCAGGACCAGAAGGAATAAGAAT
Organism: Pseudobdellovibrionaceae bacterium; assembly: GCA_019637875.1. Taxonomy (NCBI): domain Bacteria; kingdom Pseudomonadati; phylum Bdellovibrionota; class Bdellovibrionia; order Bdellovibrionales; family Pseudobdellovibrionaceae; species Pseudobdellovibrionaceae bacterium. The sequence continues at coordinate 402,063 of JAHBUW010000001.1, forward strand.
ACGACGAGGGGACGTCTCCAGATGGATTCGGTCGGCATTAGACTTTCTCCGTGGTGGAGCGACCCATCAGGCCCGCCGGTTTGAAGATCAGGATGACGATCAAGATCCCGAACGCCAAAGCGTCACGGTAAGTCGAGGACCAGTAAGCGACGACCATTTCCTCGGAAAAGCCCATCAGGAGTCCACCCAGAACCGCGCCGGGCAAATTCCCGATGCCGCCCAAGACCGCGGCGACGAACGCCTTCAGGCCGATCATCGTTCCCATCAAGGGATCGATTTTGGGGTACTTCATTCCCACGAGCACCGAGCCGACACCGGCCAAGGCCGAGCCGACCATGAACGTGATCGAGATCACGCGGTTCGGATTCACGCCCATCAAGGCGGCGACCCGCATGTTTTGCGCCACCGCGCGCATCGCCTGTCCCATCTTCGTGCGGTAGATCACGAAGTTCAGGACCACCATCGTGATGATGGTGACCGCGAAGACGGCGACGTCGAGCGTTTTCACTTCGACCGCCGCGATGTTGAAGAGCGTTTCGTTATGCAGAACTTGCGGGAACACTTTCGGGTCCGCGCCGAACACCGCTTGCGCGAAGTACTGCAGGAAAAGGCTGACCCCGATCGCCGTGATCAGGATATTCAACTTCGGCGCGTTCCGCAGGGGGCGGTAAGCCAGGCGTTCGATCGTCAGTCCGATCAGCGCGCAGACAAGCATCGCCGAGCCCAGCAGGATCGCGAGTGTCGACAAACCGGGTTGGCGGTCGATACCCAAATACATCGCGACGTAGTAGGAGCCGAAAGCTCCCATCATGTAGACGTCCGAGTGGGCGAAGTTGATGAGCTGCAAGATGCCGTAGACCATGGTGTAGCCCAGAGCGATGAGAGCGTAGATGCTTCCCAGACTCAGGCCGTTCAGGATGTGCTGGATAAAATCATTCATGAGTTTTAGTTCGGACGATTAAGGGTTGATGGTCGTGATGTACTTGTTGGTGGTCCCTTGGACTTGAACCACCACCGCGCTCTTCACGGCGTTCCGTTGCTGATTAATGGTAATGGTTCCGGTGACCCCGGGGTAATCCTTTGTTGCGGCGATCGCGTCACGGATCGCGGGGCCCGAAAGATCGGGGGCTTTCTCCATCGCGGCGAAAAGCACCTTCGCGGCGTCGTAGCCCGCCGCCGACAGTCCGTCGGGCGACTTGTTGAAACGTTTTTTGAACGACTCCATGAACGCCACCGCGACGGGATCGCTCGATTCGTTGGAGTAGTGGTTCGAGAAGTAGTTCCCGTTAATGGTTTCTTGACCGATTTCGAAGAGCTTCGGGGAGTCCCATCCGTCGCCGCCCATGAGGGGGATTTTCAGACCGAGCTCTGCGGCTTGGCGGGCGATCAGTCCGATTTCGGTGTAGTAGCCCGGAATGAAGATCCCTTCGGGACCGGCGGACTTGATTTGGGTCAATTGGGCTTTGAAGTCGACGTCCTGGGATTGGTAGCTCGTGTCCGCGACGATTTGCCCGCCCATCTCCGTGAACTTTTCGACGAAGACTTTCGAAAGTCCCATCGAGTAATCCGAGTTCACCGCGCGCAGAACCGCGACTTTGCGGAGCTTCAGGTTCTCGTACGCGAATTTCGCCATGACGAGCCCCTGGAACGGATCGATGAAGCAGGTCCGGAAGATGTAGTCGCCCATTTCGGTCACGCGCGGATTCGTCGACGAGGGCGTGATCATCGGAACTTTCTTTTTCTGCGCGATCGGCGCGACGGCCAGCGAGCGCGAACTTGCGACTTCGCCGAGCAGCGCGGTGACTTTTTCTTGCTCGATCAGACGGGTGGCCACGGCGGCGGCCTCTTCGGCTTTCCCTTGGTTGTCCATGGTGATCAGGCGAATCTGTTTGCCTTTGATCCCGCCGGCGGCGTTCGTCTCTTCGACGGCCAAACGGATGCCTTCGTCGGTGGACTTGCCGAACGTGGCTTCCGCACCGGTCATCGAGCCGAAGTGGCCGATGACGATTTCATTTTTGTTGCGTTTGGTGCAGCCGGTAGCGAGTGCAAGAGTGGCTGAAAGGACGACAAAACCGAGGGACCGCCGAGTGATCATGCCTTAAGTCTCCAAAACATTTCTGAAGCGAGTCTTAAGGGTTATCAATCGCCGGTCCGAAGGGCAAGGATTAGGCAGTTTTCCTGAGTGAAGCCGGACCTCTACGGGAAACTTTGGTCGATTTACAGTGCCAAAGTGGACGCAAGCTGAAGATATTCTTTGGGGGCTAACTTTTTGTTTTTGAGAGCGGACTCAAAGGGAACGGTCACTAGGTTGAGTCCATCGAGTCCGATGTAGACGCCGCATTTGCCCTCGAGAAGGGTTTGGACCGCGGCCGCCCCCATACGAGTCGCGAGAATACGATCGGTCGCGCTGGGCGAGCCTCCGCGCTGCTGATGGCCCAGAATACAAACTTTCGGGTCGACGTTCATTTTCTTGCGGATCTGCTCGGCCAGGTCGTAGGCGCGTCCGGGTTTTTGTCCTTCGGCCATGACGATGATCGAGCTGCGCTTGCCGCGCGCGAGACTTGCTTTGATCTTTTCCACGACTTTATCCACCGGCACCGGATATTCGGGAGCCAGAATCTCTTCCGCGCCGCCCGCGATACCCACCGACGCGGCGATGAAGCCCGTATCGCGACCCATGACCTCCACGATGAAAAGGCGGTCGTGCGAGGTGGCCGTGTCGCGAATGCGGTCGATCGCATCTAATGCGGTATTCAGGGCGGTATCGAAACCGATGGTCGAATCCGTACCGTAGATGTCGTTGTCGATCGTGCCGGGAACGCCGACGACGGGAAATTTGTGTTCCGCGAACAGGGCCATGGCGCCATTGAAGCTGCCATCCCCGCCGATGCAGACGGCGGCATCGATGCCCGCACGCCGCAGTTTTTGGTAAGCGTCGGCGCGCACTTCGGGGCGGTGGAACTCCAAGCAGCGACCGGTTTTCAGGATCGTACCGCCGCGCTGGATGATGTTGGCGAGGTCGCGTGATTTCAGGGCTTCAAACTGCTCACCGAGGATGCCGGCGTAACCGCCAATGATACCGACGACTTCGATCTCACGACTCAGAGCCATCCGGGCGGCCGCGCGGATCGCGGCGTTCATGCCGGGGGCATCGCCGCCGCTCGTGTAAATCGCAACTTTGTTCACGGGAGTCGTAAAGGTCAGCATGGCGAAACATTAACACTCGAAAAGGAGGAACGTCGACCGTGGAGCGAGGGCGTGCACATAGCGCATAAAAAAAGGGCCCCGTGGGGCCCTTGATGGAATCGATGCTTCCGAAGAAGCGTCAGATTACTTCACCATCATTTTGAATTCAGCACCGGGGCGGAACTTGGGTGCCCACGAAGCCGGGATCTTGATGGTTTTGCCAGTCTGGGGGTTACGGCCAGTGCGGGCTTTGCGCTTCGCTTTAGTGAAAGTACCGAAGCCGACGATTTTCACATCGTCACCTTTTTTAACGGTCTTTTTGATTGTTTCGAAGCATGTGTTCAGCAGGTTTTCGCACTGAGCTTTGGGCAGGTTTGCTTCAGCAGCGATTTTTTCGATCAGTTGTTGCTTGTTCATCTCTCGAACTCCTTGTTCGTTGTTGATTGTCCGATTCTTTGGACGTTACAGGACGATCAGAAGGTATTTTCCAAACATCGTCAAAAGTTTTTTCTTGGAAAATCCGCATCAGAAGGCGTTTTTGAGCATTGTGGACTGTTTTGATGGCGAGTTTCCTTTACTCAATCATCATACTGCTCATCGGCAGGGACGTTTTGTTTGTCGACATCGATCTTCTGAGTCTCGTCGGGAACTTTGTAGCTCTCGTCCGCCCACGCACCGAGATCGAGCAAACGGCATCGTTCACTGCAAAAGGGGCGGAATGGATTTTTGTCGGAGTAGACGGTTTGATTTCCGCAGTGCGGGCAGCGGACTTTGCGTTCCTTCATGAAGGGGAAGCTAACCGCGATGTCGAGTGGAAAACAAGACGGCGGGTGTTAACCCGCCGCGAGGATCAAAGGCCGCAGGTCGGAGTCTGACAGCGGACGAGCGTGCCGATCGCGATCTTGTCGCCGTTCCAGAAGAGCTCGTAGTTGAAGTTCTGGTCTTCGATTTTACCCACGGGAACTTGCAGTTGCAGGAGTTTGTTGTAACCCGCCGAAACCTGGGGTCCGTAGGTGCGGATCTCGAAGCCCTGACTGTTGTTCACCGGGTGAATGGTGGAGGTCAGGATCATCGGATTGAACGTCCCTTGCGGATTCATCGCGACCGGCCATCCCATCAGGCTCATGAAGAACTGATCCCAACGGGGGAGGTTGTACGTGTACGACTGCTGTTGCGGATAGGCGCGGAAGATCACCGTCACTTGGTTCGGATTTTGGGGATTCACCAAGAACACAAGGTCATAGATCCCGTTCACCCAGTTCTGGCAATCGGCGTAGCCGCCGTTGTAGTAGCCACGGTTACAGACGCCCATCGCATCTTGCAGAATATTGACGACCGCACCTTGGGGCTGCAGCACCGATCCGTTATTCATGAACAGACCCGACGGGAAGTTCGCGCTTTGCGAGTAGAATCCGATGACCGAGTTCGGAGTTTGATAGACGCAGTTGTTACCCAAACAAGGAGTCTGGGGGACGACCGTAATCGGGGGAGTCGCCGGACTACCGCCCGAGCTCGAGGATCCGCAGCCCGACAGAATCATCATTCCAGCGCCCATGACGGCCACGGCCATCAGCTTCAGGGGTTTCAGGTTGATGTATTTCATGACGCTTCTCCTTGGTGTCTCGTTTCGAGACAGATTGTCCACCGATCCGACACACAAGAGTTCATTTCACTAAGGGTGCCAGCGCACTCGACACTCTTCAGGTTATGGGTGCGAAAAGAAGGGCCTTTCAGGAGCTTTTCACACCCCGAAAGTGTCTACTTTCAGAACAGGGGCGCCCAATTGGGGCCCTGTTGGTGTTGCTACTTCTTTCGCGTGCGCAGGGTTTTCAGGCGGGGCGCCCAAAGGAAAAACAATCCGGCGAGGGCGCCGCTCAAGAGCACGAGCGAAAGCCAGGTCGAGATGCTCGTACCCGAGAGCATCGGGCCGCGGAAGTCTTCGCGGTAGTGCTCCATGACCAAGCGTCCGATCGCGTGCAACGCGAACCACGTCAGAGTGAGCGCGCCCACGGGCCAGCGTTTCTTCGCGTCCCTTTCGGAGTGGTTGCGAAGCGCCGTGCGCGCGAGGAAAAACGCGAAACCGACCTCCAGCAACAGGGCGTAGATCTGCGTCGGGTGACGACCGTTCACGGCCCACGGCAGATCGCAGAAGCCGCCGTAGCAGCAGCCCGCCAGGAAGCACGAGAAGCGGCCCAAGCCGTAGCCCAAGGCCAGGACGGGGGTCAGCAGATCGAACCAACTCCAGAACGGCTGGCCGATTTTCTTGAGGTAAAGAAATCCCGCCAAGGTCGCGAGCGCCATGCCGCCGAAAAAAACGTAGCCGCCCATCCAGAACATGAAGATGGCCTGCGGGAAGCGGCGATAGTAGTCCGGGGCCTCGTAGATCACGTGAAAGAGTCGACCGCCGACGAAGCCCGTGACGACGATGATCATCGCGAGATTCAGCGCGACGGTCGAGTTCTTGTCCATCATCGCGGCCCACTTCCAGATCAGGAAGAACAGCAACGAGACGAGCAGACTCAACGAAACGAAATAGGTCGGCAGCGTGACGAAGGATCCGAGCGAAAACTCAGGAAGCATGGGGCTTGGACCCCTCGGCCGCGTCCGCGCGTCGGCCTTCCAGGAACATAAGGACGAGCAGGAGCATGACCCCACCCACGATCGCCATATCCGCGATGTTGAAGGCGGGCCAAGTGTACTTTTCCTGCAAATGGAAATCGAGGAAGTCGATCACGTAGCGGAACTGCAAGCGGTCGATGTAGTTGCCGATCGCTCCGCCGAAAACGCTCGAGAGCGCGAAGATCTGCCAGTTGTCGTCGTCCGCCACGCCTTTCAGGATCAGCAAAATGATCACGAGCGCGATGGGTGGCATGATCAGGAAGAAGTTCTCGCGGAAGATCGCGGGCGCGCTCGCCAGGAAACCGAAAGCGGCGCCGGGGTTACGCACGTAGGTGATGTTAAAAAAGCCGGGGATCACGGGGATGGATTCGCCAAGTTGGAAGTGCAAGTGCACATACATCTTCACGAGTTGATCCATCGCGACCAGAAGTGCCGAAAACGAAACCAGGATGATGTACTTCTTTTGAATCTTCATGCAGTCCCGAGTCTGGCGGGACGGTCGCGAGATGTAAAGCCGCGACGGGGTGTGACTGCGTCAAATGAATCTAACGTTTGGGGAAAAGTTCGCTCAGCCGACCGTAGCCGACCGAAACGGCCAGGCGCAAGGCCTCGGCGGGGGATTCCAAGTTGAGCTCACGCTGGATCTCCTCGAGCCAAGCTTGGCTTTTCGGGTCCAGGACGAGGTTCACGTTCGGCGCCGCCGGACGGGTCGCCATATTGAGCGAGATCTGCCCTTGAGCGGGCGGAGCCGCCGTGGGGAGCGGTGTCGGCGCGGTCGCGACCGGGGCCGTGACGGGGGGCTTGGGTGTCGCCATCGGCGGTGCCGTCGCGGCGCCCGTCATCGTTGCGGCCGGTGAAGGCGTGGCGATCGGGGCCGCCGGAGCGGCCTCTTCCTCGAACTTGCCCATCTGTCCCGCGAGTGAACGCAGCTCGTTCTTAAAGCTCGCAAGTTGGGGCAGCTCCAACGCGTCTTTTCCCTGCATCTGAGATTTGGTGAACAAGCTGATCAAGAGATCGTTGGTCGTAGCGAGTTCGCGGACTTGCGGACTTTGAGTCTGCAGCCATTCGAACGCTTTGATCAACGTATCCCGCGTGTAAGCCTGCGGGGGAAAGGGATTGGTCGCCATTAGAGCCCGGAAAAGTAAATGTGTTGGGAACTCAGTTCAATCATTGTTTGCGAATTTCTTCGCCGATATTACGTCGCGAAATCTTTGGCGTTGATGCCGTATTTCTCGATCTTCCGCAGCAGCGTCTTTTTCGGAATATTCGCGTGCAGTGCGGTCTGATTGATGCGTCCCTTGAACGTTTTCAGGGCTTTGATGATGAATTCCTTCTCGAAGGCCTCTTTTTGGGCGTTGAAATCGAGCGCGCCACCAAGATCCGTTTTGACGCTCGAATCCAGGTTGACATCGCTGTCATCGTCTTCGTCCGCCGAAAGATCCATCAAGTCATCGTCTTCTTCGGCGCTCGTCGAGGGCGTCAGCGGCGGCTGCGCGCCCGTCAGGCCACGCAACGTGATCTCATGCATCGGCATTTCCGCGAGCACGGTTCCCGTTTTCGCGAGGACCGATTCCGGCAGCGCGCGCAAGGTCAGCACCGTCGAGTTTTCCATGATGAAGGAGTGCTCCACCACGTTTTCGAGCTCGCGGATATTTCCCGGCCAATCGTAACGCTTCAGGACCGCCATCGCGTCGGGCGCGATTCCGGTGATACGTTTGCCGTGCACCTGATTGAACTTCTTGATGAACATGTTCAGCAGGTTTTCGATGTCGTCTTTACGGTCGACGAGCGAGGGCAGATAGATCGGGATGACGTTCAGGCGATAGAAAAGATCCTCGCGGAACTGACCGGTCTTCATCATCTCTTCCAGCGGACGGTTGGTCGCGGCGACGATGCGGACGTTGGTTTCGATTTCGCGGTTCGCGCCCACGGGCACGAAGACCTTCTCTTGCAGGACGCGCAGGAGTTTCACCTGCATGAGCTGCGGCATATCGCCGACCTCATCGAGGAAGAGCGTTCCGCCCTCGGCGAATTGGAATTTTCCGATTTTACGTTGATCGGCGCCGGTGAACGAGCCCTTCTCGTGACCGAAAAGTTCGGACTCGAAAAGATTCTCGGGGATCGCCGAGCAGTTGATCGCGACGAACTTGCCGTCTTTGCGGGCCGAGTTGAAGTGGATCGCGCGGGCGACCAACTCTTTCCCGGTTCCCGAGGCGCCGCGGATCAAAACGGGCGTGTCGACTTTCGACAGACGCTGGATCACGCCGAAGACCTTTTGCATCTGCTGGTTCTGGCCGATGAATTTGCGGCCTTCCTCCATCAGGACGGGCGCCGAAGCGGCGACCGAGGACATGAGGTTCTGCGCTTGCAACGCACGCTCGACGACCTTCAAAAGGTCTTCGGACTGCACGGGCTTGGAAAGGTAATTGTAGGCGCCGTCCTTCACCGCTTGGATGGCGGTGTCGATCGAGGCGTAGGCGGTCAGCATGATGACCACGGTGCCGGGATTGTGTTCTTTGATGATCTTCAGGCACTCGAGGCCCGTCATCCGCGGCATATCGACGTCGAGGATCGCGACGTTGACCTCTTGGTCTTTGATTTTTTCGCAGGCATTCACGCCGTCAAAGGCCTCGATCACTTGGAAGCGACCTTGAGCGGACTCCAGCGCGGAACGAACCGCCAAGCGCAAACCTTGGTCGTCGTCGGCCACCAGAACTTTGATCGGATTTTGACTCATGCGAACCCCTCCGCGGGTCAAAGACGTCCCGGAACATACTCGACACCGGGAAGAAACGCCAAAGATTTACCGCGTTGCGGCAAAATTTGTCTTTTTGTCAAAAGGACGGACGGGGGTGGGCCGGAACCTGAGCCGTCCCGCGAGCTTAGGTGAGGGGTTGCGCCGCCCCGGTTCTAGGGTTGGAGGGGGAGTTCGACGGTGAAGGTGGAGCCTTGGCCGATCTGGGATTCGACGTGGATGCGCCCTTGATGGAGCTCCACGAAGTATTTCGCGAGGTAAAGACCCAGGCCCGAGCCTTTGATGGGCGAGGCCTTAGCGTTCCGGCTACGGAAGAACTTCATGAAGATGTTGGCGAGTTCGTCCTGGGGAATGCCGGGGCCCTGGTCGGCCACCTGGACGACGACGTGGCCATCGCGCTCTTCGGACGTGATCAGGATCTTCGACCCCTCGGGGCTGTACTTGATCGCGTTCTCGACCAGATTCGAGAACACCTGCTTCATGAGCTCGGGGTCGATGCGGATCGAAAAGAGCGGCTCGAGCTCCGGCAGCAGCTCGATGTTTTTCACTTTCGCGAGGAACTCGTTTTTACGGATGACCGAGGTCAGAAGCTCGTTCACGTCGCGGCTTTCGGTGTGCAGCTCGACGCCTTCGGATTCGATCTTCGCGTAGTTGAGGATCGCGTTGATGAAGCGAAGCAGATCGTCGCCGCTGTTCTTGATGTGGTCGATGGCTTCGCGCTGTCCGGTCGTCAGCGGCGTCGGCGAGTCCTTCAGGATGACGTCGGTCATCCCTTGAATACGCGCGATGGGCGTCTTCAGGTCGTGCGACATCATCGAGATGAAGTTGGTCTTCAGCACTTCCACCTGCTGGAGCAGTTGGTGCTTCTGGTAGTATTCCCAGCTGCGCCGGTTCTCGATGATCAGGCGGTAGGGGATGAAGAAGTAGTAGCAGATGAAAATCGCGAGCAGCGGGTGCGCGAGCGGGAGCCAAACTCCGAACGGCATGAAGAAGATCCCGCTCAGCGCGACGACGCCGCCGAGAGTGCCCAGCAGCACCAGGAGCCCTTTCGCGGGCCGCATGGTCAGGACCGCGACGATGGTGATCAGCGAGACGATCGAAGTGATCAGGAAATCGAACCAGCTGGGGGACTTGATGGGCGCCGAGTTGCGGATGAAGGTTTCGACCATGTTCGCGTGCATGTCGAGATAGGTCATCGCGACGGGCGAGCGGTTGAACGGCGTCCGGATCATGTTGGCGAGATTTTTCTGGAAGTCGTCGCCGATCATCACGAGTTTTCCCGTGAACGTCTCGGCCGGTACTTTGCCGTCGAGGATGTCTTCGAACTTCACCGTCTTGATGGAGCCCGGGCGACCGTAGTCGATATAGGCTTGGCGCGTTCCGAGAACGTCGAAGGTGTAGCGCAGCGGCTCTTCGCCATCGAGCTTGGGATTGAACATCTGCGCGAGCTTCACGTGCCCGAGAAGCTCGTTTTCGAAATCCACCGCGACCCGACGGGTGACCCGGTCTTTCGCGAACTGCTCATTGTCCGCGGTCTTGGGAGCCGACAGGACTTTGACGAACGAGAAGGGCGCGGGGAGCTGAGGTTTGGCTTCGTCCTTCGAGGCGACCGTATCGGTTAGCTGGTAGACCTCTTCGAATTTACGGAGTTCATCCGCGAAGGCGATCTTTTGATCGTCGTCTCCGGTCGGTGAGGCGGCCGCGCGATCTTCTTCGGAGCCTCCGAGGGCCACGGGCATGATGGGAGTGACGTAGGCGATGGCGCGCGGATTCGCGCGCATGATGTTTTTGAAAACTTCCGTATGCGGGACGAACTTTGGGACTTCGAGAAAGCGATCGAGCGTCTTTCCGTCCATGAGGACGAGCACGACGTTTCCACTCGGTGTGGGCGAAGGCCGTAAGCGATAGTGAAGATCGTAGAGGTAGTATTCGAAGAAGCTGAGATCGATGAGGCGGACGGCGAAGCTCAAGAAAAGAGCGGCCACAATGAGGAGCGTAGAACGGGTCACCTTATTCAGGCGAAACAAATGGGACGGCGGTCGGATTCTCGAGGGCTTTGAGCCCTTCGGCGTTCCCGCCGTCTTCTCGGACATAAATCAATGGGTCATGTAAACGGAGGCTTCGTGCCTCCACCGCCATTACCATTGGGATCCAGGTTGAATGGAGGTTTACCGTTTCCGTTCCAAGATTGCGCGAAACTAGGTGCCTGATTTTCTTGATTCATTTTTTTCATCCTAACTCCTCTATCTGCCTATGTTAAGCCCCATCAGGTTCGATCAAAAATGATCTAGGCATAAGCATATAGGTGCGGTCTGACACCGACACCTACGTCGATACATGGTAGTGCAATTGGTTGGCCAATTCTTGATGTGATTTCTTTGAAGGTAGTTTGAGCTCGATATTTGGCGAAATCGAGTGATTATAGGTATTTAATTAAATGGTACCGAAAAGTGGACGTGGTGTCATTAGGTCACCATTACATTCAACAATGGCAAATAGGATAAAACGAACCGTTAGGCTTGCAGCGCAGCGTCGTGATTGGGGCTCGCCACGGCAGCTATGTTCCCTGCCTATGTCGCAACTGACTCTCACACTCTCTGGTGAAACTTTGACTGTCCCGATGACCCATGGAGAATCCGTTTTGGATGCCGCTCTTCGTGCCGGCCTCGATGCTCCCTATTCGTGTATGGAAGGTGTCTGCACGGCATGTATGGCACAGATCAAAGAGGGAGAGGTCGATTTCCCGGACGATACGATTCTCGATGATCGAGATAAAGCTGACGGAAAAACGCTGACCTGCCAAGCGAAGCTTAAGGTCGGTTGTGCCAAGATAGTTATCGATTACGACGCTGTTTAGTCTATTCGTAGCTTAGGAATCGTAGCTTTATCTATTACGGAAATATTCGATTTTGCGGCCAGTGATAGAACCGAGTTTTCAGACCCTAATGTCGTAAATAAATACTTGGTCGAGTTTGAGGGAGCCGCGCGTAGGATATCGAACCCAACGACCTGAGAGTTCGGGAAAATTAGATCAGAAATTACAGTCATCGGTCCGCGATATTTATTGAGATAGTCTATTGCCGTAGAGGGATCGCTCGTAATCAGTTTAGGTTCGTAATCTTCGAGCTGTTTCGAAAACATCTCTAATACATCGGAGTCATCATCTACGACGATGACTCTACCTCGGACTGAGATCTCGAATTGGTTTTTGTTAGAAGGGATCGACACCTCAACACGGCAGCCCTCATTGGTCGTGTTGATTGAAATAGAGCCTCCGATTCCCGATAGAAATTCTTTTGCGCTGGAAAGGCCGATTCCATTTCCGTTCACCTTTCCAAAGGTAGTGCCTCGAACAAAGATTCGTTCCGATATTTCTTTAGGAATGCCAGGCCCGTTGTCGAAGATGCCGATTTTGTAATTCGACTCCAGTTGTGCCAACTCAATGACAATTTTTGGCTGGAGAGTGTTTGTAGACCGTAAGGATTCAATTGCATTGTTGATGAGGTTTATCAAATGTCGTTCCAATTCGTCCTTGGCGAATGTTGAGATGGCTCTTTCAATCGCGATGCTCTTCACCACTTCAATTTCCGGAGCAACTGTATTCACATAACTAGCGAGGTCTTCGACTAAACTCACTAAATCGAAATGAACCCTTTGTTTCGAGCCAAATTGATCGCCCATTCTGTGTGTAGCGAGCAGTGAATCCGCAATTGTTGTCAGGCGATCTATTGATTTCACGGCGAGTGCTTTGGGTTTCGCAGATCCTTCCAATGAGCGAAGAGCGATATTCAGCGCGCTAAGAGGGCCTCGGATGTCATGAGCCAAGCGAACAGCAATACGAAAGGAAGCGTCGGCCTGGGCACTTCGTGAAACCACGATTCCTTCCTGCTTAAGTTGTTGAATCGATTGCTCAGCGCTGATTTTCGCGATCGCCGCATTCTTTTGTGACCGATACAGGATGAATGGCAGGACTAGGTACGGCGTGATAATCGATGAAATTAACGTCGGAATTGAGAACAGAAACATGTCGCCAAAATGGTACGCAAGAAACGGAACGGCATTCACCGTGAGAATCCAAATAAAGGCAAAAAGGCTTGTTTTGACGTTTGAGATGTTCAGAAGGACCAGCGCGAGAACGAACGTTACCGAAAACAGATATGCTGTTGACCATCGTTCGGGCAGAGTTTTCACGTATCTGCGCTCTGATAAGTTCGTAAATAAGTTAGCAATGTATTCCTGATCCCAAAGTGCTCCGCGCTGGAGTGTTGAGTTCGAGCTTCCGGATTCGGATTTGGATTCTATGGGCGTGTTGGCGATTGATCCGTTCATCGAGTCAGCAAATCCAACTAATATCAATTTGTCTTGATAACGTTCGGTTTCCGAGACGCCAAAATCTTCGTCAAAACTTCCCGGTGCGAAGTACTTGATCATGATTTGGGTTGTGCCCATGTGGTCAAATGAATATTTAAAATCCGTTGGGGCGATCGAATGCCCGTGGTCGTTTAAGAACGTAATCAAGTTCGAGACGAATCCGCTATCGTGTACCCGGAGGTTTATGTAGCGAGATTTTCGATCCCCAGGTGGTTTCATGAGATCCGAAGTCCTATCCCAGTGATCAATAACAGGTAAAAGTTCTCGGAAAAATTTGATTGATCCGATATGGCGTTCGCCATTGTCGCGATATAGAAATAGTTTCGGAATTTTTGATAACTCAGCGGCGAAATCGGCCATCGCTTTCGATGTGACATTGTCTCGCCAAGTCAGACTTTCTTCAAACAGAACGATCGCTCGCGGGCTGTAGCGTGAGATATCTTCTAACGCTTTGATGATTGCCACTCGATCCACAAGAAAGTACTCTTCCGGATTAACGCCTAATCTGCGAGTCGGTAGATTTACGACGACAAAGTCCGTACTGGGGGCGCGTTCGTTGCTTATCCTTTGCTTGATGTCGAGTGTTAGCACTTCGACACCTCGGATCGGTATTAGGTGAATTCCGAGGGAAATCGTTGCGCCGATTGTCAGGGCGATGACCAATCGATTGGCCCAGTGTTTGGCTTGAACTTTCGTGAATATCACATCTCCATAGTCGGTCTCACATCTTCAATGGAAAATGAAATTTGGACTGAATTAGTAAAAATGAAGGCGTAAAGTCGGCATTAACCTACGCATCACCCGAAAGACGTGAATTACGATGCAACCTAGACCTCGCCCCTAGACCAAGACAGGGGCGGCGCAAACGTTCTTTGCCGCCGCGCCGGAGCCACGTCATCCTGAGAGATATGTCGGCGCTTGTTAAATTTTGGGGAGTTCGGGGATCGATTCCGAGCGCGCCCCAGCCCACGCAATGGGTGAAAGATTTTGAAGAGTTGATGCGCGGATTTTTCCGCGCGGGCTTCCATAAGCCGGAGCAGATCTCGGAGTATCTCGGGGGACTGTCCGTGCCCGAGGTTGGCGGTTTTGGGACCGCGACGACCTGCGTGGAAGTGACGACGCCCAACGCCTCGATCATCCTTGATGGCGGGAGCGGTATCCGCAACTACAGCGAGGCGACTCTCCGCGCGCGAGACCGCAAGGAATACCACATCCTGATGACCCACTTTCATTGGGATCACTTGATCGGACTTCCGTTCTTCGCGCCGCACTTCATTCCCGGATTCAAGGTGAATTACTACGCGGTTCAGGACGATCTCGAACACATGATTCGGGGCAAGTTCAAAAAGCCTTACTTCCCGGTGCCGTTCGAGGCGCTCGGTGCGGACATTCAGTTTCATCGCCTGGAGCCCCGCAAGACCTTCAAGATCGGCGATCTCGATATCACGCCCTACGAGCTTGATCATCCAGATCCCTGTTGGGGCTTTCGCGTGGAAACCCACGGCAAAGTGTACTCGCATTGCGTGGACACCGAGGCGACACGCACGACGCGTGAATCTCTCGGTCCGGATTTGCCGCTCTACCAAAACGTGGACGTGATGTACTTCGATGCCCAATACACGTTGCCCGAGCTGGCCGAGAAAGCGAATTGGGGACACGGGGCCGCGCAGCTGGGCCTGGATATCGCGTTCCGTGAAAATATCCGTCACATGATCTTCGCGCATCACGATCCCGGCGCGACGACGCAGCAACTTTTTGAGCTCAAAACTCAGACTCGCGAATATTACGAGTGGCGTCTGAAAACCGCCGAAACCAATCGGTTGCGCCTTCCCGAAGTGAAGTGGCGTTACGCCCATGAAGGACTTGAAATCGATCTCACCAAGGTCTAATCCGCCTCCAATGAGGCGCACCTTTCGCGTCGCGCTTCTCGCCAGCCTCGTGCTGTCGGGAGCCGCGGTCTTTTATCTTTCCTATCTCAGTCCGCGTGCGCTCCGCTCACAGTGGGTCGAGCAGTTCGTGCGACATTATCAATCGAACCTCGCGCCTCGCCGCATGAAAGCGGCGGATTGTGATCGCCTGCTCGCGCGGGCACGACTCATGGTCGAAAGCGAAATTCGCTATGTCGCCGATTACGTGGAAATCCCGTTCCCGGAGGGCGACGTCGCGCCCGACACCGGTGTCTGCGCCGACGTTGTCGTACGCTCCTTTCGCGAAATTGGAATCGACCTTCAAGAGCGCGTGAACCGGGAGCTGAAACGGGATTTTGCCAGTTCGCCGCAGATCTGGGGCCTGGAAGGTCCCGATACGAACATCGACCACCGACGTGTGCCGAATCTGATGTGGTACTTTACCCGTGAATGGTCGCGGCGCCCGCTCTCGGAAGACAACCAAGACTACCGACGTTGCGATGTCGTCGCGTGGGATCTCGGGGGCGGGGTGACGCATATCGGGATCGTGAGTGGCGTCGATGCCAATGGCGAGACGCAACTGATCCATCACCTTGCCGAGCATCCGCAAGAGCAAGCCGTCCTGCGCCGCTGGCGAATCATCGGACATTTCGCTTACTGAGAATTGGACGTCAGGCGAGGTCGGATCAGAAGCGCGGATCTTTTTCGACGCCTTCCGCGCGCATCATCACGATCGAAGGATCCGTGTCGGGCGGAATGACGACCTCTTCGGGTCGCAGCGACGCGGGGAAGATGAAGTCTTCGGTCGGACGATGCTCTGAAAATTCACGCATGACCTGAAGCCAAACCGGAAGGGCGCCGCCACCGCCGGTCAAACCGTGGGACTGCGGCTGATCGTAGCCGACCCACACCAGCGTCAGATCGTAGGGCGTGAAGCCCGCGAACCAGGCGTCTTTGTAGTCCGAGGTCGTGCCGGTCTTTCCGGCGGACACCCACTTGAAACCCGACGCTTTGACGGCGCGGCCCGTGCCGCTGCGATTGGTTTCTTTCATGATGCCGAGGACCATACCCGCGGCATCCGCATCGTAGATTTTTTCGGGCTCTTCGAGCGGCAGAGTTTCGCTGGTGCCGTCGGCGAAAACCAAAGCCTCGAGCAGGCGCGGACGCAGGCGTTCGCCCATCCGCGCGAGGGCGATGTAGGCTTCGGCGATTTCGATGGGGCGCAGATCCATCGCGCCCAAAAGCAGGCTGGGGACTTTCGGAATTTCGCTTTGCACGCCCGCCGCGTGGAAGCGCTCGATGACGTCGTCCAGATCGCCACGCATGCCGAGAATGGCGGTCGACGCGTTCAAGCTGTTCTTCAACGCGTAGTTGAGCGTCACTTCGCCATGGAACTTTTTGTCGTAGTTCTCGGGACTCCAGGATTTTTTGTAGATGGGAAAGCTGACTTTTTCGTCGTTGATCAGGCTCAGCGGATTCAGCGACGCATCCTTTTCGAAGGCATTCAAGTAAACGAAAGGTTTGGCGAGCGAGCCGACCTGGCGTTGCGCGTCCCAGATGCGGTTGAACGGACTTTTCCGAAAGCCGCGTCCGGCGACGGCGTTCGTGATGTTGCCGGTTGCGAGATCGATGGTCAGAACCAAACCTTCGAGCCCCACGCCCTTTTCCTTCAGCGCCTTGATCTTGGGGTTCTTTTCCTCCAACGAAGCCAAGTGCTCGTTCAACGCGTTCTGCGCGCGTTCTTGGCGGCGGGGGCGCATCGTCGTGAAGACGTTCGTGCCTTCGAGCGCGTAACCCGCGCGTTTCAGCTCGCGCTCGGCGACTTCGATGAAGTAGGGAGCCGAGTCCGAGATGGCGGGCCGAGAATTCTTCGGCAGCGGAAGGGCGAGCGCCGCGGTCTTTTCGTCGGCCGAGATGAAGTCGTGTTCAACCATCTTGTCGAGCACGATCTCGAGACGTTTCGCCGCGTTTTCGGGTTGGCGGAAGATATCGAATTTACCGGGCGAGTTGAGCACCGTCGCGAGCAGCGCGCACTCTTGGACGTTCAAATCCACGAGGCGTTTCTGGAAGTAGTACTGCGAAGCGGCCTGGTAACCGCGCACCTGGAAGGGGCCGCTCTGACCGAGATAGATGATGTTCAGATAGATCTCGAAAATACGATCTTTCGAAAGATTCGATTCGAGGATCAAGGCCATCGCGAACTCTTTCAGTTTGCGCTTCATGGTCTTTTCGGAGTTCAGGAAGAAGTTTTTCACCATCTGCTGCGTGATGGTGGAGCCGCCTTGCGCGAAACGTCCGCGCGAGACGTTCACGATCACCGCGCGGGTCAGGGCTTTCCAGTTCACGCCGGAGTGTTCAAGGAAGCGGGGGTCTTCAATCGCGAGCACGGCATTCAGGCACGAGGTCGGGATTTCGCCCAGCGGAGCCCACTCTTGCAGAAGGGGTTCTCCTTCCACGAACTGCGCGATGCGTGTCGGTTCGCGCAGGGCTTTGTTGCGCGGTTGCCATGTGGCGTCCTCGCGCTCTTGCGCCCAGACATCGAGGATCACGTTCTCGGCATTGAGAACTAAAGATTGTGTTCGCAATTTCACGATTTCGGGATGCAAACTTTCGCCAACACGAAAGTTGAAACAGCGCACGCTGGGGCCACCGCTTTCGCCCTCAAAGTCCGAACTGTCGTAGGTTTGCGGCAAATGTGTGCAATCGCTTTCCGCGAAAGTCTTCGGCGGAAGTTCGAGGGCGTTCGCCGCAGGTTGATATCCGGTGCGGCGCAAGAATTCGGTGAGCTGTGGGATTGTCCACACATCGCCGCGATCGAAAGCTTCGGGTGGGGACCAGAAGGTGGTGGGTGCCAGAAACTCGCGGTTTTCGAGACGATTCTGCATCTCGCGATCGAGTCGAACGTAACCCCACACCGCACCGGCTAAAAGAACCACACTCAGACTGCTCGCGACAATCGCGACAAGGCGCCACGTTTTCATCAGTTCCCTTGACTTTAAGAGGGTCCGGTCAAAGAGTCAAAGCCGAGGAAAATCATGAAATTGACGCCTTTGCAGATGCAAAAGTTGGCTGAAAAGGTACTGGCTGCCTGGAAGGCGAACAAGGTCGTGACTTTGAAGGTTGATGAACCCGAAGTCCTCCGGGCCGCGGTCGCGGCGGTGCAACTCGACTATCAGCGCGAGGCCGCGTTGGACGTCGAGGTGAACAAGATGCTGGATCAGCTCGAACGCTCGAATCCTGGTGAATTCCAGCGCTTCAAAATGTTTCCCATGATCAAGCAGAAGCTCGCGAAGGAAAGGAAGATCGTTTTATGATCATTTCCGAAGATCGCCAAAGTCACCTCGCGCACATGATCACCGACAAAGTTTACGACGACGATCTCGTCGATTTCAGTGATGACGAACTGGCACTCCGTATCGCGAAGAAGGCGATCGCCGAATTCGTGAAAGAAGATGTCGACATCGACCTCGCCGCGCGCGAGAAGGTCGCTTCGCTCAAACGCGGAGTCGTCGAGAACAGCCCGGAGTGGGACGTCCTCTACAAGAAATATTACGAAGAAGAGAGAAATCGTCGTGGCCAAGGCTAAACCGGCAAAACAGAAGAACAAAAAAACAGCGGCCCCCAAAGCCGCGAAAAAGACCGCGCCCAAAGCGGCGAAAAAAGTCGCGGCCAAACCCGCGAAGAAAGCCGTGAAAAAAGCGGCGGCTCCCAAAGGAGCGAAGGTCATCAAGCTCCCGGTGAAGAAAAAAGCCGCCGCGCCCGCACCGGCCAAAACGCCGGCTCCGAAGGGCCCGCATTTGAAGCTCGTTGTCGACAACGCGAAGAAGCCGGCGCCCAAAGGCGATTGGTCGAAAATTCTGACTCCCCTGGACGACCGTGTTTTGGTTTTGGTTGAAGCCGGTGAACGGGTGACCCCGGGAGGTCTTTTCATTCCCGATACGGCATCGATGACGGGGAATCACCGCGGTACGGTCGTGAGCGTGGGCTCGGGTCACCGCACGAAGAAGGGCCAGTTGCGCCCCCTCGAATTGAAAGTCGGCGACCAGGTGTTGTTCAGCGAATACGCGGGCACCGAAGTGAGCCTTGAAAATCAGAACTTTAAAATCCTGCGCGAGACCGACATCCTCGGACTGGTCACGAAGTAAAGAGGAGTGCAAAAGATGAAGACACAAACCTGGTTCCGGAACTCTCTTTTGGCTCTGTTGACGATGGCGACGACGACGGCGCAGGCCCTCTCGCTCGATTGGACCGGTCACTACCGTTTCGAATACACGCAGATCGAATCGACGACGCTCGGAAATCCGAAAAATCCGAAAGCCTATTTCCTGCATAACCTGGTGCTCTCCCCCCGCGTGATCGCGGCGGACGGCATCGAGGTGGTTGCGCAGTTCTCGGTGCTGGGGAATGCGAACTATCCCGGCTCGATGGCGGGCCAATCGTTCGGGATCGCGGCGCCCACGGCTCCGGCCGGATCGAGTGTCATGGGACGTAACGCCGGTGTATCCAATCTGGAAGTGCGCCAATTGTACCTTTCGTACAACCAAGAGTACGGTCAGTTGATCGCGGGCCGCGCGCCCGTCGAGTTCGGCCTGGGCATGACCTACAACGCGGGCAACGGTCCGTTTGACGTCTGGGGCGATACGCACGATCTCGTCGGTTACAAGTTTGTCGTTGGCAACCTCTCGTTCATGCCGATGATCGGTAAACCCTACGACCCCTCGCTTTCCGCGGGCGGCGACGTGACCGATGTCATGCTCGATATCACCTACAACAACGAAGAGACCGAATCCTTGTTCGCGATTTTCTCGCAGCAGCGGACGTCGGGTGATCAGTCGAACGATGCGGGCAGCTATCTTGCGGGCACGCAAACCCGCGCTTACAACGTGCGGAACGTGAATCTGCTGATCGGTCGCGGTTGGGAAAGCTTCAAGTTCAAACTCGAAGCGGGCTTTGCGGACGGCGGAACCGGCATGGACATCGGCGGCGAAGAGCAAAAGGCGAACGGTTACGGCATCGTGACCGAGCTTGAGTTCCCGCGCCAGAACAGCAACTGGGATTGGAAGCTTCGTGCGGGCGTCGTCAGCGGCGACAACCCGACTTCGAACAACTTCGAAGGCTACGCGCTTCATCGCAACTACAACGTCGCGTTCCTGATGTTCAATCACCCCATGGGCGGTTACGATTTGTTCCGTTCGTACTTCCAGCGTCAGCGCAGCCCCGCGTGCACGACCGCGCCTTGCGCTCCCTATGCGAACGACAACGCGCTCGACGAAGAAGTGGTTTCGAACACGATCTTCCTGAACCCGTCGGTGAACTACAAACTCGGCGACCGTTGGAGCCTGCATAACAACTTCGTGTACGCTCAGTTGCAGGTGAACTCCTCGACCGTCGCGGGGAACGATATCAGCAAGGATTTGGGTTTCGAATGGGACATCGCGGCCGTATATCAGCCGCACCCGCGTTTCCAATGGGTGAACCAAGTGGGACTGTTGTTCCCGGGTTCGGCTTGGAAAGAGGGCAACGTCGATCGTGACGCCGCCTTCACTTATGGATTTCAGACGAAAGCCGCGATCAGTTTTTAATCGCATCAATACGACATCACGTCCGGCAACTTTGACGGCAACTTGATTTCAACTCGTTAGCGGCGAGCAGGGCCCGGAGGATCGCAAGATCCTCCGGGATTTTTTTAACGTCGGCCACAGAAATGGAAATCCCCGCACGAGGCGGGGATTGATTTGCCGGACTTGCGTCCGTTTTGTTTTTAAAGGAAGTGGCTTACATCCGGCCCTGGCGTTGTGCCGGAGAGAGCGGGAAGTTGCCGTTGATCCCGTTCGGAGTTCCGACCGGAGCCATCGGGTTGTAAACGCCGGGCTGCGTGCCGAAGGGACTTGCGGTCATGGTTTGACCGGGAACCAGCGGCGAGAGCGCTCCGGGAACGGCACCCATATTGGCGGGCGCGGTGTGGCCGGGAACCCAGATCTGTCCCGACGGAGCGGGCAGACCGTGAGTCAAAGAGACCGGGCCTTGGCCCGTGCCGGGAACGGGTTGAGCGTTGTTACGGACGCCTTGAGTGCGCGCCGCGAGCAGATCCGCGGGAACGGTTGCGCCGAGCTGCGGGATTCCCGCGTCGAATTCACCGTTGATCACCGCTTCGAAGGGCAAAGTCGTTCCTTGGTGAGTCGCGACCTGACGCAGGCGGGTTTCGAAGTTTTCGGTGAACATACGGAAGTTCGAGTTCGAAGACTCCAGCATGGTCCGTTGCATGGGGTTGTTCAAAGCCATCATGCAGTTCTCGCCCGAGAGCGAAGCGCACAGACGCTGTCCGGTCGCGCCGTAGGTTTCGTTCAAGATGAAGGTCTTCGCGGCGTTCGCGGCCGTGGTTTGGTCCTTCGACATGTTCAAAACCGCATTGTAACGATCACGAGCGCGGGCAACGATGCCTTGAGCCGTCGTGGTCACGAGGTCTTTCTTGATCGTGTTGTCGAATTTCTTCGGCATTTCGCTCAAGAGCGAGTCGCGGGCTTCGATGGCGGCGGCGTACTCGTCCGTGTTCGTGCCGGCCGACAGACCTTCTTTGATGGATTTCTGCAGGAACTTTTTGTAGTAAGCGTGGGCCTTCTTCACGCAAGCCTCGCGACGGGTCGAACGCTCTTCGCGTTTACGACGACGCGATCCGGTTTCTTCGTCATCAACCGAGCTCGAGCAGTTGTCCATGATCGCTTGCAGTTCGTCTTTTTCGCAGGCGATCTGGTCCGAAGTTTCGTCTTCGTCGCACTCGGAAGTGACTTCGGGAGCGCGGCGACGCTTGGGCTTATCTTCTTTGTTCTTGTCTTTGTCCTTGTCCGCGGCGGCGACATCCGCACCAGGAGTCGCGCGGCCTTTTTTGACTTCGGCGATCGCGGCTTCCGCCAGCGCGCGCTGCAAGAGCTCCATATTTTGGAAGTTGTCTTGGCTGATCGCGGGAGCTTGGATCTTCCAGCAATCCGAGCAGACGTTACCTTTCAGGTAGTAGCGGACCGATTTATTTCCGTCGCGGTCGATGATCGTGTAATCGACTTTCACGCCTTCCATCGAACGGTCGTAGCGGCTCAGATCGACTTCACCCGTGGCATTGGGGGCCGCCGTATCGGTCGAGGCGAACTGCAACTCTTGGGTCAGACCCATTGTCTTATAGTCTTCCCGCGAAATCAGGAAGAGCTCCGGATTCCAGCTCAGGTTCGCGCCCAAAGCGCCCATCAATCCGAGCATCAGAAAGTAACGAGTTGAGTTTTTCATATATGCCTCCCTGGATTTCTCCAGCGGTCTGTTTCCAACACCCTTCCCTAGGGCAAGTCCGGGGCCAGCGGCCAATGGGTGGACAGCGATCGAGCTAACTGCGCGGGACGACGGGATAATCCCGCCCTGAGACATTCGAGAATCCCTGCCCAAACTGTGGACGGGGGTTCGCGCTGTCTAACAATTTACAGCCCGGGGCCCCTGATTCGGGGAAGAGTGACATTTCTGGCAGAGAGGTAGGCTCCGCTGGACGAACAGCCAAACAGGGCTTAGATCAAAACGGTGAAATTCGTTTTCCCGCGCGCCCCGCGCCCCCAGAACCTGACCGATGAGTCGTGGAACGCATGGACCTGGCAGCTCCAAAACGCCAGCAAAAGCCGCGAGCATTTCGAAGCGCGCTTCGTTTTGACCGATTCCGAGAAGCGCGGTTTCGACGAGGGGCGCGAGCTGTTCCAAGTCCGCGCGACACCCTACTACCTAAGCCTGATCGGTGATGACGTCGACGATCCCGTCCGCCGCATGATCTTCCCGCAAGCCGCCGAGCTTGAGGTCGGCGCGCAAAGCGAAGCCGATCCTCTGGGCGAAAAGCGCAATAGCCCCGTAGCGCGCATCCTGCACCGCTACCCGGACCGCGTACTTTTTTTGGTGACGGACCTCTGTTCGGTTTACTGCCGCTACTGCACGCGCAAACACTTCACCGGCCAAGACCAGGCGATGCCCAAGGCCGACGAATACGCCCGCGCGCTTGACTACATCCGCACGCATCCCGGAATTCGCGAAGTGATCCTGTCCGGCGGCGATCCGCTGACGTTAGGGGACAAACATCTTGAGCGCATCCTGACCGATCTGCGCGCCATCGAACATGTCGAGATCATCCGCGTGGGGACGCGGATGCCCGTCGTCTGTCCGATGCGCGTGACGCCGGAGCTGGTGCGTATTCTGCGCGCCGCGCGTCCGGTCTATTTGATGACCCACTTCAACCACCCGCGTGAACTGACCGAAGAGGCCGTCACCGCGCTCGAACGTTTGGTTGACCACGGAATTCCGGTGATGAACCAAATGGTGCTTCTGAACGGCGTGAACAATCATCCCGCCATCGTGCAGGCGTTGGCCCGCCGGCTGCTGTTTTTGCGCGTGAAGCCCTACTATATGTTCCAGTGCGATCCTTCGCGCGGCACCGATCACTTGCGGACCTCGGTGGACGAGTCGCTCACGATTCAGCGTGAATTGTGGGGTACGCTTTCGGGGCTGGCGATGCCGACCTTGTCGCTCGATATCCCGAACGGCGGTGGCAAGACAACATTGGCCCCGAACTTTCTGGTCGAACAGGAAGAGGGACGCCGCGTTTACCGGGGCTGGGACGGCGTCACCGGCGAATACGTGAATCCCGATCCCGCAGGTCACCGTCTGCCTGCGGATTGGCGTGACTACGATCCGGAATGGCAGCGCACGCGCGACGCCAAAAACTGGACGACCGCCAACCGCGATCCCGAAGCCGAGATCTAATTGTTCGCTAAATAGTTCTGCGCTCGCGATTTTTCTTCGGCGAGTTCGCGTCCGAAAACCTCGTTCAGCACGCGCGCCAGTTCCTCGGCGCCGGCCAAGGGTGTCGCCTTCAAGACTTCGTCGAGCTCATCGGCCATCGTTTGCGCATTCGGATAACGCAGATCGCGCGCGACCGCGAGGGCGTTGTCCAAAACCCAATCGAGCTTCGCCTGTGCCGGATCGGGCAGCGCGTGCAAACGCGGAAGCTCTGCGCGCGCATTGAGCTGGAAGGTCTCCATGTCGGTGGCCCCCAGAAATGCGGGGCGACCGCTCAGCATCTCGCGCAGCACGAGTCCCAAAGAGTAAACATCCGAGCGTTGATCGAGCGGCTCCATGCGCGCCTGTTCGGGGCTCATGTACGAGAACTTGCCTTTGATCGTTCCGGGCTGGGTCTGTTCCAGCTGGGCTGCGGATTTTGCGACCCCAAGGCCCATCATCTTCACGCGACCGTCGCTGGTCAGGAAGATGTCGTTCGGCGAAAGATCGCGTTTGATGATGTTCAGGGGCGCGCCGCCTTCGCTGGCCTGGTGCAAACTCACCAAGGCGCGGGCGAGTTCGCGGGCGATGTAAATCGCGAGCGGCGCGGGAAGGGGCTCGGACTCGCGCTCGTCCAGCAGGCGTTCCAGCGAGCGGCCGTGCAGATACTCGGTCACGATGTACATGCGACCGTCGATTTCACCGTCCTCGACGAAGCTTTCCAGATTGGGATGATTCAGATTGCGCGCGATCGCGCATTCGTGGCGGAACATCTTTCGGAAGTCCGGCACCTCGGCCAGATTGGGATGCATCCGTTTTACGGCGTAAAGTTTCGGGACGCCGGTCTCACGTTGGGCGATGGCCAGGAAGATTTCCGCCATCGCCGAGGTGACTAATTTTTCGAGCAGAACATAAGGTCCAAAGATTTGCGCGGCCATGCCTCAACAGCCTGGGCGCCGGACCATGGATTGTCGAGTCTAGATCTTATCTTCATCGGGTTCGCGGGGAGCCGGGGCCGGGGGTGCGGTAGGCACTTCGGGTTTGCAGACCTCGTCGTACTCTTCCCACGAGTCGAAGCACATATTGGAGTCCACGGGGTCGGGCGAGGTGCAGCAGTTGCCGTCCCAGTCATCGCCCTCGCGCTCGTAATTGAAGGCCTGACGGGCGGAGGCATTGAAGCTTTGGGTCCAACCGGGGATCGCGGCAAGAATCAGGATCAACGACAATGACAGGGCTTTCATGGGGCCTCCTGCGCACGGAGTTAACGAAGCCCCGGTCCTGAGGCAAGGGGTCGGACAAGAGTGGCGCGTCAATTCACGAACAAGTGAATTAAACGCGCTCCAAGCGTGCATATTTTGCGACGAACTTCTTGATGGTTTGGTCCGCGAACAAAACGCTGACCTTCATCTGCTCGCCCATGCCTTCGGTTTGGTAGATGGTACCCACCCCGAAGGTGGGGTGGCGAACGCGCATCCCATTCGTCAGCGGCGCGCCCGCATCGGCGTCGTCCGAGAAGCTCTGCGCCTCGAAACCGCGGTCGTTCTCGCGTCCCGGCGTGCGCATCTTGCTGCGGAAGCTGTTGTCGGACACGGCAGAAGACCCGGCGTAAGAGCCGGCGCCGCCACCATATCGATCCAGGAATTTCGGCGTTTCGACCCCCGTTTGGAAGTCGAGCGCGTCCTTCGGAATCTCGTTGAGGAAGCGCGACGGGGGATTCATCTGCTCTTGGCCCCAGACGCGGCGACTGCGTGCATACGAGAGATGGAGCTTCTTGCGCGCGCGGGTCATGCCCACGTACGCCAAGCGGCGCTCTTCCTCGATGTTTTTATCCTCGCCGTCATCGGACTGCATTGACGAGGGGAACAGGTTCTCTTCCCAGCCCACGACGAAGACGTGGTTGTACTCCAGCCCCTTCGAAAGGTGCAGGGTCATCAGCGTCACCGCGCGATCATCTTGCTGAACCGAATCCAGATCCGAAACCAAGGCCATCTCTTCCAGGAAGGTCTGCAACGAAGCGTCCGTGCGTTCCTTCTGGAACTGCGCCATGGCGTTGCCGAGTTCCTCTAAGTTGCTGATGCGGGCGTCGGCTTCGACGCTCTCTTCGGTTTTCAGGCGCTGCACGTACTCGGTCTTGTCGATGACCGTGGTGTACAGATCAAGAAGCGTGAGTTGTTCGGCCAAGCCGGTCATCTCGTCGATCAGATTCAGGAAGCCGCGCAGTTTGGAGGTCGTCCCCGCGTTGAACTCGCGGTGATCGACCGCATGGCGGGCGGCGTTCATCAGGGTCATCTTGCCCTGGAAGGCCATGGCCTCGAGCTTTTCGATAGTGGTCTTCCCGATCCCGCGCGCGGGGGAGTTCACCGCTCTTTTGAACGAGATATCGTCCGCCGGATTCAGGATGAGCTTCAGGTAAGCGAGGATGTCCTTCACTTCCGCGCGGTCGTAGAAGCGCACGCCGCCCACGATCTTGTAGGGGATCGAGTTCATGCGCAGATGTTCTTCAAGGACGCGCGACTGCGCGTTGGTGCGGTAGAAAACCGCGACCTCTTCGTAAGAGGTTTCGCCGTTCGCGATCAGGCGCTGGATTTCGCGCACGACCCAGCGGGCTTCGTCGTAGTCCGTGCGCTCTTCGCGCAGCACGATCTTTTCGCCCGGGTCATTTTCGGTGAACAGTGTCTTGTCTTTGCGTTCGGTGTTGTTGCGAATCACGCTCGAGGCCGCCGAAACGATGGTATTCGTCGAACGGTAGTTCTGTTCGAGCTTCACGACCTTCGCTTCGGGGAAGTCCTTTTCGAAGTCCAGGATGTTCGAGATGTCCGCGCCCCGCCAGCTGTAGATCGACTGGTCCTCGTCCCCGACGACGCACAGGTTGCGGTGCTGCTCGGACAGCAGTTTGATGATCCGGTATTGAAGGTTGTTGGTGTCTTGATACTCGTCGACCAGAACGTAACGGAATTTTTGCCGGTATTGCTGAAGAACGTCGGGATACATCCGGAAAAGCTCGTAGACCTTCAGAAGCAAATCGCCGAAATCCAGCGAGTTCGCTTTTTTCATTTCGGCTTCGTAGTGGCGGTAGACATCCAGCGTTTGGTTGTCGATGTAGACCTTCGAGGACTTCTCGGCTTCTTGCGGCCCGTACCCCAGCATCTTCAAGTTGTTGATGCGATTTTTGAAGGTCTTCGCGGGCGTGATTTTGTCCGAGATGTTCAGCGCGTTCATGACCCGCTTGATCTGGGCGAGCTGATCGCTGTCGTCATAGATGACGAAGCCGCGTTTGTAATCCAGTAGCTCGATCGTCTGGCGCAGGATCCGCACGCAGGCACTGTGGAAGGTCGTGATCCACAGCGGTTCGTAAAGCTGCGGGCGCATATCGGTCATCAGGTCGAAGACCCGCGACTCCATTTCGCGCGCGGCTTTATTCGTGAACGTGACGGCCAGGATTTCCGAGGGCGCGGCCTTGCGCAGCTGAATCATGCGGGCGATCCGGTGGGTCAGCACGCGCGTTTTCCCCGATCCTGCTCCGGCCAGGATCAAAAGCGGTCCGTCGATGGTTTGGACGGCTTCGGCTTGGGGGGGATTCATGCCCCGCAGAAGGGGGTCGCTGCCATTTTGTGTCACCGATGTCTACCTTCTGGTTACAGGGGTTTAGGTCAGGTCGAAGACCGGGCCGTTCAGGGCTAAAAAAAGCCGAAAACGGTGGCCAACATTTTGCTGAAAGGGCTGCGGAGTCAAGCTTCGACTGGAGGACCCATGAGACGGCCCACATTCTACGGAATCACATTGATTCTGTGCCTGTATGCCAGCCTCATGACCGCGTGCTCTTTCGTTGCCACCGAGCAGGGTTCGCAAGGCGGACACCGGGTTCTCATCCCGTGGTCATCGGACGGGCAGTATAAGTTCCAGTCCGTGACCCTCAATTACCTTCTGAATTTGCCGAGCCTGACCGGAAAGTCCGCGCTCTTCATGTTGAGCCCCAGCGTTGTCGATAGCCGCCTGGCGGGCTTTCAGCCCCGCGTGCGCACCTTCCGTGATGGCGACGGGGTTTACGTCCCCACGGACGAGCTCAGCCTGCATTTGCTGACCCTTTATGCGCACATCGAAAAGCTCCAGGATCTCGATGCGGCCGTCGGTTTGGGAGATCTGCTCCCGAAGCCCCGCATCGTGGGCGTCGAAGTCCGCATTCCGCAGAAGCAACGCGGGCAGGTGGAAAACAATGCGCTCTACAGTCCGCAACTCGATGCGCTGCTGTTCGTTCCGTACAAAGGCGACGACTTGCCGCTGACCGTGAACGCGGGTGTCGTCGCGCACGAGCACTTCCACTCGCTTTTCAATTACCTCGTCTTGAAGCCCGCGAAGGCGAAAATCAAAGCGATCCGCGCGGCGCAGGTTCACCCCGGCGAAGAGAAAATCCTGCGGGAAGTTTTCGAGGACATTCCTGAAAACGCGCGCGTCACCGACGGCACGGTCAGCGTGGGAACGGAAAGCGTCGGTCAAACGAAACCCGGCGTCGTCCCCGGCGAAGAGGACATCGGTAAAGAGATTGGTCCGACGAGCATCGGCCAAGAGTCGGTCGGTCTCGAGGACTGGGAAGTGTACCACGTGAACTTGTTGCGCGCGATGAACGAGGGACTCGCCGACGTTTGGGGTTGGATCTACTCGGGAGACAACATCTTCGTCCGTCGCTCCATCCCGGTCGTGCAGAAGACGCGCGATCTCGAGCTGAGCGGTCAGCAGCGTCTGTACTCCATGGAGAGTTTCCGTCAGATGACTTTGGCGGCCTCGATCGCGGGCGATGAGTCCGTTCGCGCCTACGAGCTGGGTACGATCTACGCGCGCGCCGTGAAGAACGTTTTCGAGCCCGAAATGAAGAAGGCCGGACGCACGCGTTTGGATCTGGCCAAGATCGTGGTGAAGGTGCTGCCGAAGTTGAAGGACGGCATCGAAGCACTTGATAAATCGCAGTGGATGAAACCCGGCGCGCTCATGGAGATGTTCGCGCGCGAACTTCCCGCCGATCAGCGCGAGCTCTGCGCGCCGCTGCTCCGTGCGGACGCGGAGATGGGCGAAGCCACGATCACCGAAATGTGCGAGAAGCTCGCGAAGGAGGCTCCGTGAAGAGCCTGATCGTCGTGGCTTTGTCTTTAGGCTTGTCTTCCCACGCGCTGGCGCAGGGACGAATCAGCGTTCGCCCGGCGTCGGCGCCCGCGCACCGTGCCGCGAAGATTGTCGACCCGTCGACATTGACCTCGGAGGCGCCCGTTCACCGCTCCTCACTGGTGGCGATGAATCCCGGTCGCGCGACCCGCGCGAAGAACGTTCGTTCGCGTTCGGCGAAGTCCGCACCACGTTTGGCGACTCAAGCGAAACGCCCGCTGATGATCGCGGCAACCAGTGTGACCGAAAGCACTCCGGACGTGGCGAAAGCGCCGACCGAGCGTCGGGCCGCGGCTCCGCAACGGGATTTCACCGCGCTCGTTTCGGTGGGTCTTGATATGCGTGGCGAACGCGATCAGCAGCAGTCCACCATCCCGCGCTCGTGGCCCACGTTGACTCTCGGTTTGGGCGTGAAACCTTGGATGGGACTTCTGGAGTACGCGAGCTTCAGCGAAAACTCCGGCAACAACGCGCTGAACGTGCAACGCAAAGTCGAAACTTTACTCTTGTGGGGCCACTGGGCGCCGGATGAAGAGTGGGTCGTGCAACCCTATATGGGAATCGGCTTCGGCGGTTACCGCACGAGCGCCGAGATGACTTTGTATTCGGAGCGGACGGGTTCACAAGGCAAATGGATCGAGCACGGCGCGGGTGCGCTGGGCCTGCGTTTAGCGCAACTGAGCCCCTTCTTGCTGGCCGTCGAGGGTCGCGTGCACATGAACCGTGAACTGGATCCCAGTCCCACCTTGAGCGGCATGCTCAAAATCGGATTCATTCTGGAATAAAAAAACCCGCCGTATCCGGGCGGGTTTTCATCACGTCGAAATTTTGACGGCAATTTACTTCGTGATCTGCCTACTGGAAAATCACTTCGTGATTTTCTGAACAATCGCCGAGCTGACTTTCGAACGGCTGAGCAGGTCCGCTTTGTAGGCGTCGGCTTCTTTTTGCGATTGGAACAGACCGACGCTCACGCGGTACCAGGTTTTGGTCGCCGCGGTCTTTTTGTCGGTGATGTCGGCTTTGACGTAGAAAGCGCCGAAGCCCTGGCCTTTCAAATTCTCGGTCATCTTGGTCGCTTCCGCCTCGGTGGGGTATGAGGCGACCTGCACCGTGAACTTACCGATCGCCGAAGCCGCGACGTCTTCCGGCAGCGACGAGGGCACGGGCTTTTTCTCGGTGTCGGGTTTCAGTGTGACCTTCGCATCTGTCGAAGCGGGAGCTTTGGGCGCGGGCTTCGCCGCATGCGTGTCCGCCGCGTGGCCTTGCGCCAATTTTTCGGCGACGGGCTGCGGAGCGGGCTTCGCCACGGGAGCGGCGTGCGCGGCCGGTTTCGCCTCGGCAACGTTCCGTACGGGAGCGGGCGGAGTGTGCGTGTCGGCTTTCGCGGTTTCAACTTTTGCGGGAGCGGCGTCGTGCGCTGCGGTCTTCGCAGGTGCGGCATGAACGTCCGCGGCCTGTTCGGTCTTGGCGACCGCGTGCCCGTCGTCTTCATTCACGAATTCTTCGGCCAGCTTCGCGATTTCGTCATCGGAAAGAGTATCGCCGGGTTTGGTGGTCGCTTCCGTCGTGGAGGCGACTTCACGCTCCGTGGAAGCAGGTTCGAACTGAGCCAAACGATGCTGGTTGTCACTGAAGGTCTTGCCCACAAAAGTGCCTACCGAAAACGACAGCAAGCAGACGAAGAACACCAGAACCAGCTTCACGACCACGTCCGTCTTGGAACCATATCTTTCGATCGCCATAGATCTACTACCCCTCAAAAAACCAGATCCTCTGGTTTGAATTTCAGACTTCCTTTATGCTAACGTCCGCGCGGAAACGGGGTCAATCGGGACCCGACTCTTTTCAGCCCTGGTTTTCAGCGCCAGCAAGGATTTCCATGTCGTCGCAGAACTTCGAAATTCAGTCAAACCTCAATGATATCCTCTATAAAGCGTTGAAAGCGGCGCGCCTCGGTCGTGAGGTCCTGCTGCACTATTCAGGACGTCTGAAAAACGTTCAGGAGAAGTTCCAGGCGGGCCTCGTGAGCGAAGCCGACGTCGAGTCCGAGCGCGTGATTAAGGCCGAACTTGCGCGCCAGTTCCCGACCTTCGAATTTTTAGGTGAGGAGTCCGCGACGAAATCCGATCTCGCGCGCGTCAAAAGTGAAAATCCGCGCTGGATTTTGGACCCGCTCGACGGCACGACCAACTACGTTCACGGCTTGCCGATTTATGGAGTCAGCCTTGGACTTGAGTACCAGGGCCAGACTTGGGTCGGGGTCGTGGATTGCCCGGCGCTCGGTGAAGTTTACTGCGCTTCACGAGGGGGTGGCGCGTTCATGAACGGACAACCCATCCGCGTGAGCCAGCGTCTTGAGCTGAAGAACGCGCTCCTCGCCACGGGTTTCATCTCGGACATCGAGCCGAATCTTGTCGAGCAGCTTCGCGTGTTCAACAAGATCGTCCGCCGCTCACGGGGCGTGCGTCGCGCGGGGGCCGCGGCTCTTGATTTGTGCTGGGTCGCGCGCGGAGTTTTCGACGGCTACTGGGAGAAGAATCTGCAGCCGTGGGACGTGTGCGCGGGATCGCTCATCGTGCAAGAAGCGGGCGGTGTCGTGACGACCTATCGCGGGCGTAAGCACTCTCCGTTTGCCGATTCGACGATCGCGGGAAATCCCGAAGTCGCACGTCAACTGCGCGAAGAAATGGCGTCGGAAATTTCCGCTGAAACCGACACGCGTGAGTTCTAAATTCCTCGACCGACTTTCGTATTGATGTCAGTGAATTGACTGTCGCACCCGGGGCGGCAGTCAAAATTTCGTTTCACAGTTTACATCTTCCTTCCTAAGTCCTTGATCCCACTTATGCGTCCCGACCGAGGTCGGCTTGGCACTGCTGTTGCTCTTAACTCTTAATGCACACATATGACTAAAGACCAATGAACTGAAAGTTGGTCGATGACCAGTGACCCATGGAGGGGACAGTGGCGGAAGAAAACGCAGCGGCGAAAGAAGCGTCCGCAGCACCCGGTGGTGGTGGAAAATCCAGTCTCTTGCTGATCGCCCTCGCCGTGATCAATATGCTCGCCGTCGGTGGCGTCGGCTTCATGCTTTACTCTTCGAAGCAGAAAGAAGCCAAAGAGAACACGATCGATCAAGTGATCGAAGGGGAGGCTCACGCACAGCATGCGGAAGCCAACACGGAAGCGATCAAGGCTCCCGTCGTCCCTTTGGAAACCTTCATCGTGAATTTGGCCGGCTCGAAAGGTCGCCGCATCCTGCGCGTCGATTTGGAGCTGGAAGTTTCGGATACCAAGGTCGTCGCCGAGATCGAGCAGCGTAAAGCGCAGATCCGCGACATCATCATCATCATGCTCTCGGGTCGCACCTACGATCAGATCTCGGCGAAAGAGGGCAAAAACGAGCTCCGCGACGATATTAAGGGCACGCTCAACGCCTTTCTGACCAAAGGCAAGGTCTCGAACGTCTTCTTCACCAACCTGCTCTACAACTAAGGAAAACCGCGAATGAATCAGGTCCTTTCACAGAGCGAAGTCGATGCCCTCCTGGCGGCCGTTTCCGACGGCGACGCTGGCGGTGGCGATACGGGGGCCGCGAGTGGCGGTGGCTCCGGCGGCGGGGGCGGCGGTCGCGCGGGCGCGGCGGAAGATAAAGTCGTTGTTACCTATGACCTGACCAGCCAGGACCGCATTATCCGCGGTCGTCTGCCCCAGCTTGAAGTCATCTACGAGAAGTTCATGCGCTCTTTCCGGGTTTCGCTTTCGGGCGCGCTCCGGAAAATCGCTTCGATCACGCTGGCTTCAACGGATTTTCTGAAATTCGGTGAATTCATCAATACGCTTCCCATGCCCACCTGCATGTCGGTCCTGCGTTTCCATAATCTGCGCGGCTCGGCCCTGTTGGTTATTGAATCGAAACTGGCCTACGCCCTGGTCGACAGCTTCTTTGGCGGCGCGGATCGTCCTTACACAAAAATTGAAGGAAAAGACTTTACCCAAATCGAGCTCCAGATTGTCCAAAAGGTAGTGGGACTAGCGATCGACGACTTGGAAGTGGCGTGGGAATCGGTCGAGAAAA
This sequence comes from Pseudobdellovibrionaceae bacterium, assembly GCA_019637875.1. NCBI lineage: Bacteria > Pseudomonadati > Bdellovibrionota > Bdellovibrionia > Bdellovibrionales > Pseudobdellovibrionaceae > Pseudobdellovibrionaceae bacterium. The sequence continues at coordinate 434,932 of JAHBUW010000001.1, forward strand.
TCGGCTGTTCGTTCGTCCGTACCGAGGTCAACCCTCAGTTCGTCGGTATCGTGCCCCCCACGGATGTCGTGATCGCTTCGACTTTTGACGTCGAGCTTGAAAACGCGAACGGCACCATCACCATCGTCATCCCTTATTCCACGATCGAGCCGATTAAGCAGAAACTGCAAAGCGGTTTCCAAATCGAGTCGGACCAGACGGACAAGAAGATGTGGACCGCGATCATCCGCGAACAGCTGATGGAAACCGCGATGAATCTGCAAGTCTTCCTGGGTGCTTCCGAGATTTCCCTGGGCGATTTGATGAGACTGAAGGTCGGCGACGTGATCCCGCTCGACCAGGACGCGACGGGCGAGTTCGACATCCAGGTCGAGGGCGTCAAGAAGTTCAAAGGTTACATGGGCATCCACCACGGTTCGGTGGCGATGCAGGTCACACGGCAGATTGATAAATAAGAACTCACCAAGTTTGAAGAGGTAGAAAATGGCAGCAGATCAATTTGACAACCTGGCCAACCAACTTGCCGAAGGCGCGGATGGCGCCGACGGCGCGAAGAAGGAAAGCGAAGCCGCGGCGAGCCCGGAGGACGAGAATCATGATCGCAACTTGGCGATGATCCTCGACATCCCTTTGCGCGTCACCGTCGAGCTGGGTCGCACGAAGATGCCCGTCTCGGAACTCCTGAATTTGGCGCAAGGTTCGGTCATCGAACTGAATAAGCTGGCCGGCGAACCCATGGAAGTTTTCGTCAACGACAAGCTCATCGCCCGCGGCGAGGCCGTGGTCGTCAACGAAAAGTTCGGTGTGCGTTTGACGGACATCATCTCGACTCGTGAACGTGTGGAGCAACTGAAATGAAGTTACGCATCGTCTGGTCGGTTCTCGGTATCCTCTGCGTGACGTTCGTCGTCGCCGGTTTTGCGCATGCGCAAACTCGTGCTTTGCCTCCCATCACGGAAGTGGGCGATGCGGGAACGTCCGAGCTGGAATTCCAGACGGAACTTCAAGTCGCGGCGAAAGACTCGACGACGACCGTGGCCGCCGTGATCGGTACGCAAACGGGAACCGCCGCCGAAATCGCGGCGAAAGCTTCGACGGAAGCCGCGGTGACTGCGGAAACCATGGAGCTGAAGGCAGACGTTCCGGCGGCGACCGAGAGCGCGGCGATCGAAAGCGCTGCGCCCGTGGCGAAGGCGGAATCCGAAATTCCCGTGAAGCTGGACGAAAAGATCGTGGCGAAGACTCAAGACGCATCCTTGCGTGATTTGGTACTGGTCTTCGCGGTGCTCGCGGGATTCGGCGTGCTCGCTTATCTGTTCATCTCGAAGTTCAAGTATCGCAATCGTAAAGCGCAGCAGTTCGAAATGAAGATCATGGCGCAGCACCATCTGGGGCCCAAGAAGTCGCTCGCGGTTGTGCGCGTGGCCGGCGAGTCCTTGCTGATCGGCGTGACCGATCACCATATTTCGATGATCAAATCGCTGGCGCTTCTGGACGAAGATGAAGCCGGCGCCGAGCCCCAGGATTTCCGTGCGGGCCTCGAATCGATCTTTTCTCGTGAAGCAAAACCCGCAGTGTCGTCGGCCCGCGAAACTCAGAACCGCGAAGTCGCCGGCGGCACTGCGAAAATCTCTTTCCGCATGGATGAGTCTCCGGCCGAAAGCGAAGATTTCACCATCTCGAAGATCCGTGACGTCGTCAGTAAACAGATCCGCAACATGAAGTCCCTGGAGTAAGAATGAAGAAGTGGGGGGGATTGATCGCATTGTTCGTCGCACTGTTCGTCGCGGTTCCCGCGATGGCGCAGATGACCTTGCCTTCGGTCAACTTGGGATTCAAGCAAGCAAACGACCCGGGCGAGGTCGTCAATACCATCAAGATCATCCTGGTCTTGACGGTTCTGACGCTCGCGCCGGCGATCTTGATCATGATGACGAGCTTTACCCGCTTGATCATCGTTTTCTCGTTTTTGCGTCAAGCGATGGGCGTGCAGCAGCTGCCCCCGAACCAGCTGCTGGTCGGCTTGTCCTTGTTCCTGACGTTCTTCATCATGGGACCCGCGTTCACCGAGATGAACACGAAGGGCATCCAGCCCTATTTGAAGAATGAAATCTCGCAAGAGGTCGCGCTGGAGGAAACTCTCGCGCCCCTGCGTAAATTCATGTTCGCGCAGACCCGTCCCGCGGATCTGTCGCTGTTCGTGAAGATGTCGAAAATGCAAGCGCCGAAGAACCTGAGCGAAGTGCCCACGATGGTTCTGGTGCCCGCGTTCATCATCTCGGAGATGAAAACGGCGTTCCAGATCGGTTTCATCATCTTCCTGCCCTTCTTGGTCATCGACATGCTGGCGGCCAGCGCGCTGATGGCGATGGGGATGATGATGCTTCCCCCGGTCGTCATCTCGATGCCTTTGAAAATCATGCTGTTCCTGTTGGTTGACGGTTGGACTTTGCTGGTCGGTTCCATGGTGAACAGCTTCGGGAGTGGATCGTGACGGAAGAGCTCATTCTGCGTTTGGGTGAAGAAGCATTGAAGACGACGGCGATGGTTTCCGCGCCGATCCTGATCGCGACTTTGGCGGTCGGTCTGGTGATCTCGGTGTTTCAGGCGCTGACCCAGATCAACGAGGCCACCTTGACCTTCGTGCCGAAGATGATCGTGGTCGGTTTGATCATCATCTTCGCCGGCGGCTGGATGCTCGATACTTTGCGTGTGTATACGGTTCAGTTGTTCGAAAACTTGCCTACTTACGTCAGGGAATAATTGATGTTGCAGAGCCTGTACCAGTTTCCTGAAGGACAGATCGTCGCTTTCGCGCTGGTGCTCCTGCGTATGATCGCGTTCGTCGTGTCCATGCCGCTTTTCGGGACGCAAAACGTTCCCGTGACGGTCAAGGTCCTGTTGCCGCTCGTTCTGAGTTTCGTTTTGTTCCCCAGCTTGATCATCGGTGTGGACAACTCGCTGCCGATCAACGGCATGATCGTCGCTTACGCCTTCCGCGAAGTGTTCGTCGGCTTGTTTCTGGGTTTTTTCTGCCGACTTTTCTTCTTCGCGATCACCGTCGCCGGGGAAATCATCGGTATCTCGTCCGGTTTGGCCTCGGCGCAAATTTTCAACCCGGCATTGGGAACGCAAACCAACGTGCTCGAACAGTTTCAGACCCTGCTCGCGACTCTGTTGTTCCTGGGCCTAAACGCGCACCACGTCTTTTTCGAGGGCTTGATCCGCAGTTTCGCGGTCCTGCCGATCGGTCAGCTGACCTTCAATGTCGCGGCGGCCGAAAATCTGCTGCGGCTGACCCAGCAGATCATGATTTTGGGTTTGCAGATCGCGGCGCCGATCGTTTTGTCGGTATTTCTGGCCAACGTCGCGATGGGGATCATCGGTAAAGCGGTTCCCCAGATGAACGTTTTGATGACCAGCATGCAGATCACGATCCTGATCACCTTCGCGGTGATGATTTTGACCATCCCGCTGACGATCGCGTACATGGGCAATGTTTTGGACCGCATGACCGGCGAGCTGATCGCTATTTTGAAGGTAATTTAAGTGGCTGAGCAAAGTGACAGCGAAAAGTCCGAAGAAGCGACACAGACCCGGCGGGATGACTTCCGCAAACGGGGTCAGGTGGCGCAGACGCGTGAACTCGGAACCGCGGCGGTTCTGCTGTTCGGCGCGATGGCGGTCTATGCGCTGTCGCGGATTTTCGTCGGCCAGATGTCGGATATGTTCCAGGGCCTGTTCGGCGGGAATTTGATCACGATGATCCGCAGCGGGGACATGCTGATGGCCGGCATCGTCGCGGGCAAAACCTTCGCGATTCTCGTTTTCCCCGTGATCGGCTTGATGCTGATCGTGTCTTTGGGAAGTTCGTTGATCCAAACGGGGCTGCTGCAGGTCGAGGATGCACTCGAGCCTAAGTTTGAACGTTTGGACCCCATGCAGGGCTTCAAGCGGATCTTCTCGCTGCGCTCGTTGGTCGAGGGGGGCAAGTCGATCCTGAAATTGTTCATCATCGGCTGGATTACCTACATGGTACTGAAGGGCGAAGCGGCGATGATCCCGACGATGATCAACGCTTCGGTCAACGAGATCCTGGCCTTCATGGCGTTGCTTGTGGGCAAACTGCTGGCCATCGTGGGCTTCTCGATGCTGGTGGTCGCGGCGGCGGATTATTTCTTCAATTGGTGGGACCTCGAAAAGCGCATGATGATGACCAAACAAGAGGTCAAGGAAGAGCACAAGTCGCGCGAAGGGGATCCGCTCATCAAGGCGCGCATCCGCCGGATTCAGCGCGAAGTGGCGAACCGTCGGATGATGGACAAAGTCCGCGAAGCCGACGTCATCGTGACGAACCCCACGCACATCGCGGTGGCGTTGAAGTACGATGCGAATCTGCCGGCGCCGCAGCTCGTGGCGAAAGGTGCGGATTTGGTTGCGGAAAAAATCCGCGCGATCGCCAACGAGCACAAGATCCCGATCGTCGAGAACAAACCGCTGGCCCGCGCGATCTTCAAAACCATGAAGATCGGTCAGGTCATCCCGCGCGAACTCTACGTCGCGGTCGCGGAAGTGCTGTCTTACGTTTACAAACTCAAGCGTCGCTTTAGCCGGAGAAATCGTTGATGGAAGCCGTGTTTTTATTCCTGAAACGCTTTGAACGTTACGCCCGTAACACCGACGTGTTGGTCGCGATCGGCATTTTGGCCGTTCTCGCGGTCATGGTCGTTCCGCTGCCGGCGATCATGATCGATCTGGCCCTGACGGGGTCGTTGGCGATCTCGATCCTGGTTCTGTTGGTCAGCGTATACATCACGCGCGCGCTGGAGTTTTCGGTCTTTCCGTCGCTCCTTTTGATCACGACCCTGTACCGTTTGGCGCTCAACGTCGCGACGACCCGTCAGATTCTGACCCACGGTCATGAAGGTCCCGAGTCCGCCGGTGCGGTCATCAAGGCTTTCGGTCACTTCGTGATCGGGAACAACTACGTGATCGGTCTGGTCGTCTTCGTGATCCTGGTCGTCATCAACTTCATCGTCGTCACCAAAGGTGCGGGCCGCGTGGCGGAAGTCTCGGCGCGTTTCACCTTGGACGCGATGCCCGGTAAACAGATGGCGATCGATGCCGATCTGAACGCGGGAATCATCAACGAATCGGAAGCGCGCCGTCGTCGTAAAGAGATCGAATCGGAAGCCGACTTCTTCGGGGCTATGGATGGTGCCAGCAAGTTCGTCCGCGGTGACGCCATCGCGGGGATCATCATCACGCTCATTAACGTCATCGGCGGCATGTTGATCGGCGTTTTGCAAAAGGGTCTCGACGCGGGAACCGCGGCGCAGTACTACACCATGCTGACGATCGGTGACGGTCTGCTCTCGCAGATTCCCGCCCTGATCATCTCGACCGCGGCCGGTATCGTGGTCACGCGCTCGGCCCGCAACGACGACAACATGGGAACCGAGATGATGGAGCAGCTCTTCGTCAACTCGAAGGCCGTCATGCTTGCCGGCGGCGTCGTGACGCTGTTGGGTCTGATTCCCGGTCTGCCTTTCCTTCCGTTCTTCGCGATGGGCGGCGGCATGGTCGGCATCGGCTGGTTCATCGGCAAACTGCAAAAAGAGCGCGCCGAAACCGAGGTCCGCCGAAACGAAGAGGCGGCCGCGGCTCCCAAGAAAGAAAACATCGAATCGCTACTGCCCCTCGACATGGTCGAGCTGGAAGTCGGCTACGGCCTGATCAACATCGTCGAAAGCGACAAAAGCGGCGATCTGCTCGAGCGCATTTCGTCGATCCGCAAGCAGTTCGCGTTGGATCTGGGAATCGTGGTCCCCTCGGTGCACATCCGCGACAATCTGCAGTTGCAGTCGGGCGAGTACCGCCTGTTGATCAAAGGCAATCGCGTCGGCGGCGGCGTTCTGCGTTCGGACATGCTGCTCGCGATGGATCCCGGCAACGTGACCGAGCGTGTGGACGGTATCCCCACGAAAGAGCCGGCCTTCGGCTTGGACGCGCTGTGGGTGCATCCCGCGAACAAGGAAGACGCGGAAATCGCGGGCTACACGGTGGTCGATCTGCCGACCGTGATGGCGACTCACTTGACCGAAATCATCCGTGGCCACGCGCACGAGCTGCTGGGTCGTCAGGAAGCTTCGGCCCTGATCGAAAATCTGAAGAAGTCCCACCCCAAAGTGGTGGAAGAACTTATTCCCGAGCAGATGAGCTTGGGCGCCGTCGTCCGCGTCCTGCAATCCTTGCTGAAAGAGCAAGTCAGCGTCCGCGATCTGCGCTCGATCTTCGAAACTTTGGCCGACGAAGCTTCGCGTTCGAAGGACGTCGAAGTGTTGACCGAGGCGGTTCGCAAGTCCCTGTCGCGTTCGATCACCGCGAAGTACGTGACGGAAGAAGGCAATCTGCCCGTCATGACGCTCGCGCCGCACGTGGAAGAGCTGGTCTCGAATTCGCTGCTGCAAACCGAGCAGGGGACCCAGCTCGTGATGGATCCGCATACGGCGCAGAAACTGATCACCCAAATCGCCCACACGGTCGAGGATCACCCCGAGATCGCGGCTCAGCCCATCTTGCTGACGAGCCCCACGGCGCGCCGGCATTTGTACAAGCTGACCTCGCGGTTCATCCCGCAGTTGATCGTTTTGTCGCATAGTGAAGTGGCCATGGAAGCCAAGGTTCGGTCCGTCGGTACGGTGGAGTTAAGCCATGCAGGTTAAGAAGTACGAAGCGCGCTCGATGAATGAAGCCTTAGAGATGGTGAAGCGGGATCTCGGTCCCGACGCGATCATCCTGAGTGCGCGCGATCGCCGCGGAAAATTCGGCCTGGTTGGCGACGGCTCTTTCGAAATCACGGCGGCCGTCAGCGAAGAGACTTTGCAGAAACGTCGTTTCGCCGAGTCGCGAATGAAAGCCGACCTGCGCGAGAAGTTTCAGAACTCGCCCGCGCGCGTGCAGCGTGAGATCATGAACGACTTCGCGGACAATTTCACGACGAAGGCGCCGGCGGCCGGCGCTTCGGTGCGCGCGCAAGTCGCGAACGTGAATCGTGTTCCCACTTCGCGTCGTTACATCGATATTGAAGACGATACCAACGTTGAAGCCGAGCAAGCGTCGCATCGGGTCCGTGATGCCGCCCAACGCGCGTGGGAAGCTCTGCGCGAAACGGAGTCGCGCGCGCAATCGACCCGCGCGGCCGCTCCCAAGGCACCGCCGCAGCCGAAGACTCAAGCCTCCGTCTCGGCGCAAACGGCGGTCGGCGCTTCGCCGTTCGATCGCGCGGTCCGGGCGGCTTCGGACGCGCTTCGCCGTCAGGCGCCCGCTCCCGCGGCGGCTCAAGGCGGAATGGAAATGCTCGACGAAGCGACGATTCGTCAGACGTTGCAGGCGGAAGCCCGCGCCGTTGCGGCCGCGGTGACGCCGGCACAAACGAAAATGGATCAAAGCCAAAACGAGATCATGTCGTTGAAGAGCGAGTTGGAAAGCTTGAAATCCGTTTTGCGCGACTTCCAAAAGGTTCCGCAGAACCTGAACGGCAGTCATCCCGGCGCGGAATACGGACTGTCCTACGATTTCAGCGCAAGTTTCGAAAAACTCACGCAGGCGGGCATCTCGGCCGCGATCGCGGGCGAAATTCTGCAAACCGCGCAGTCGCAACTTCCGACGATCAAACACAAAAGCCGTGGTTTGATCGACGGCTTCGCGGCGAAGTACATCTTAGACAGCACGAAAATCGCCGGTGCGGCGAAGTCGCGTCTGCAGGTGTTCGTGGGACCTCGTGGCTCGGGCAAGACGTCCGCGCTCGTGAAAATGGCCAGCCACGCCGTCGTCAACGGTCACCGGAACGGCGGCTCGACCGCGCCCTGTAACGGCGGCTATGCCGCGCAAAGTAAGGTCGCGTTGATCACGGCCGACAACCAAAAGGTCGGCGCGGTCGATCAAATGCGCATTTTCGCGCAGATCCTGAACGTGCCTTTCGGCGTCGTCCGTAAGGCCGCCGACTGGAAACCGCTTCTGGAGCAGCTCAAAGGTTTCGACATGATCCTCTGCGATTTGCCCGGGATGTCGCTGAAGACCATGGAAGAGATCTCGCTTCTGAAAAGCCTGATGCCGCCGGAAGCGTGCGACGTCCATTTGGTGCTGTCGGCCTGCTCGAAGGATGCCGAACTCGAAGAGACCTGCCGTCGCTTCGATGCGGTGAAGTTCAACGATTTCATTTTCAACCACCTGGATGAGGCCCTGATTCACGGCTCCATCTACAACCTGATGCGGAAGTTCGAGCGTCCGTTGCACTCGTTCGGCGTCGGTCCCCAAGTCCCCGAGGACTTCGAGGCTGCGACGAAAGAGCGCGTCTTGGACCTGATCTTCAAATTGACCAAATTCAAGCGGGCTTCGGCCGAATAGTAAAAGGGAACGACAAACATGATGCGCAAACCGAACCTGACGAAAACCATCTCGATCACCAGCGGCAAAGGCGGCGTGGGTAAAACCACGGTCACCGCGAATCTGGCTCAGCAGCTCGCCAGCCAGGGGAAACGCGTTCTGATCCTCGATGGCGACCTCGGCATGGCGAACGTGGACATTTTCTTCGCGACCAAAGCCAAGGGACATCTGTACGAGGTCCTGCAAGGCCAGAAGACCGTCGGCGAGATCATCACTCCCTTGGGCTCGGGCATCGACCTGATTTCCGGTGGCAGTGGGATCACCGAGTTCAACCGGCTGACGCCGTTCGAGCGCCGCGCGCTGGTCGACTCGGTGGCGATCTTTGAATACCAGTACGATTATCTGCTGATCGACACGGCTCCGGGAATTTCCGACAACGTGCTTTACCTCAACTCGGCGGCGCAAGAGATCAGCGTGATCATCACGCCCGACGCGGCCTCGTTCGCGGACTCTTACGCCTTGATCAAAGTCTTGAATCAGCAGTTCCGCGAGCAGCGGTTTAACATCATCTGCAACATGGTGAAGGACGAAAATGAGGGCGCGGTTTTGTACCAACGCTTCACGGATGTCGTGCACCGTTTTCTCAATCTGAGCCTCGATTATTGGGGTTCGATCCCCATGGATCCGCTTTTCCGCAAATCTGCGAAGGATCAGCGTCTCGCGATGAGACATGAACAAGGCTCAGACATCCGTCAATATTTCAGTCAAATCGGGACACGGATCGAGTCGGGGAGCCCTTCCATGCAGGGACGGGGAACCGGGAAGGCTGGACTGCAGTTCTTCTGGGAGCAGGTCGTGGGTGTGGCATGACGGAATTGGACTTTTAGGTCTGATTCGCAACCTGTTACACTGAGTATGTTCAAGGATTGAATTTGGGAGAGGGCTCCATGGCGAAGAATCCAGCTTTGGTGAAAAAGTACAAGGAACAACCGCGCGCGCTCACGCAAGCGGAAAAGGACAAGTTGATCACCGAGTACGCGCCGCTGATTAAGTTCATCGCGCAGAAGATCGCGGTCCGTTTGCCCGCGAACATCGAGCTCGACGACTTGATCTCGGCCGGCGTGATCGGTTTGATGGACGCCATCGACAAGTGGGATCCCACGCGCGATAACAAATTCAAAACCTACGCGGAGTTCCGCGTGCGCGGTGCGATCCTCGATGAGTTGCGTGCGCAAGATTGGGTTCCGCGCTCGGTGCGCGACAAGGCGAAGCTGCTCGACAAAACCATGGTGGCTTTGGAGGCCGAGCTCGGCCGCATCGCGACCGATGAAGAGGTCGCCAACGCTTTGAAGATCAACATGGACGAGTTCTATGATCTGCTGAACCAGGTGCGCCCGGTTTCGCTCTTGTCGATCGACGAAGCGCAGAGCTTCTCGAACGTCGATAAGAAGTCGATCCTGAACATCCTCGAAGGCACGAAACTCAACAACCCCTTCGTGCAGTTGAACATGAAGGTCGTCAAAGACGTGGTGACCCAAGCGATCGAAGAGCTCCCCGAGCGCCAACGCTTGGTCCTCTCGCTGTACTACTACGAAGACCTCAACCTGAAAGAAATCGGCAAAGTCCTCCGCGTCACCGAATCGCGCGTCTCGCAGCTCCACGCTCAAGCCGTGGCCCGCCTACGCGGCCGCCTAGCCCAAACCCTGGGCTCCGAAGAATTAGATGTGGCTTGATCGCGCGGCGATCAAGGTGACGTCGCCTAAAGGTACCTTCTTCCCTTTGGTGTCGCAGACGCAAAAAAACCGGCTTCCCAGCCGGTTTTTTCTTTCCCCAATCCGAAAGGTACCACGTACCGCGTGCGGTAGATGGTACCGCACGCGGTAGAGTAGCATGTACCCTGTTCCGCAAGGTAGATGGTACCCTAGGGTTGGAAGTCTTCGATTTTTTTGGGAGGGCCCGGGACGGTGTCGCGGGTTTTGAAAAGCTCGCCGTCTTTGAAGAAGGTGAGCGTGCCCGGTTTCATCGGGATCCAGGTTTCGTTTTCGGTCAGCGGGCTGGTGGCGACGACGGCGACGCGATCGGTTTCGGTCGTGTAGTGCTGGAAATCGATGGTGACGTCTTCGTCTTTCAGGCGCGCCGTGCTCCACGGGGCTTTGCGCAGGATATAGGAAAGTGTCGTTGAGCAGTGGGCGATCAGGTTACGGCCGCTCGACATCAGGAAGTTGAATTCGCCGCGAGCGCCTAGGTCCATGCAGGCCGCGTGGATGGTTTCGAAGAGCTTCTCGACGTCGGCCTCGTTTTTCATATCGAGGGTTTTGTGTTCCCGCTCCATACGTTCGAGGATCGCGCAGAAGGCACGTTCGCTGTCCGTGGCGCCGACGGGACTGAAGGAGCCTTTGAATTCGGGCTGGAAGTCCGGGAGGGTGCCGTTGTGGGCGAACACCCAGTAGCGTCCCCAGAGCTCGCGTTGGAAGGGGTGCGTGTTCTCGAGAGCCACCACCCCGCGCGTCGCGCGACGGATGTGGGCCACGACGTTCTTCGATTTGATCGGGTAATTGCGAACGAGTTCGGCGATGGGGGATTCGAAGGATGGAGACGGATCGACGAACATCCGCACGCCGCGATCTTCGAAGAAGGCGATGCCCCAGCCGTCTTTGTGAACGTCCGTGCGTCCCCCGCGGGCGCGGAAGCCCGTGAACGAGAAGCAAATGTCGGTCGGAACGTTACAGCTCATCCCCATCAACTGGCACATATCAGTCTTCCTCGGTCACCGCGGCGAGCGATGAGATGTAACGATCGCGGATCTTCTTCATGAGACGCGCTTCCATCTGGCGCACGGCCTCGCGGGTGATGCCGTGCTTTTCCCCGATCTCTTGTAACGTCAGGGGCTCGTCGGCGAGCAGACGCTCGTCGAGAATGATCTTCTCGCGTTCAGAAAGTTGATCGCGCATTTCTTCCAGTTTCTCGCGTAGCAGGTTGATCTCTTCCTGCGCCGCGATCTGGTCATCGACGCCGGTGTCGGTGGATTTCTGCATGTCCATCAGGCTCGAGCTGGACGCATCGTCGAGCGGTGTATTCAGCGAGACATCGCGACCCGAAAGACGGTTGGCCATCTGTTCGACCTCTTCGGTCGGGATGCCCATGCGCTCGCCGATGAGTTTCATGTCGGGCGCTTCGCCCATGGCATCGAGCGCGTCTTTTTCTTTCTGCAGACGGTAGAACAGACGCTTCTGGTTTTGCGTCGTCGCGATCTTCACCATCGAGTACTGTTTCAAAAGATACTCTTGAATGTAACCGCGAATCCACCAGACGGCGTAGGTGATCAGACGCACGCCTTTGTACGGATTGAAATCACGTACGGCATGCATCAGCCCCATGTTGCCTTCTTGGATCAGATCGATGAGCCGCGCGCCGTACTTGGAGTATTCGGCCGCGACCTTCACGACGAAGCGTAAGTTCGCGGTGACGAGCGCTTGCGCCACGACCGGATCCTTCGTTTCGAAGTAGCGCTTCGCGAGCTCGATCTCTTGCTCTTTCGTGAGGAGCGGATACTTGCGGACTTCGTTCAAGTAGGCGGTGATCGAATCCGTCGCCGTCGTCAGGCTTTTCGTGTCGACGGGAACGAGCGCGGTCTTTTTCACCTTCTTGAAGATCTTCTTCTTTTTCTCTTCATGGTGTTCGACGAAGTCGTGCTCGGGATCCCACTCAGGGTGCGCGGTCTCACTCGCGTCGATCTCGGGTTCGATGGCTTCGACGCGGTCATCACTGTCCTCGGGGTCGAGGACTTCGACTTTGGCGATCTTCGCGCCGGACTTGGACGCCGTTTTGACCGGTGAGGATCCTTTCACCGAGGCCGGCTTCAGACGTTCGACGGGGACGGCGGAGTCCTCGACGATTTCGCAGGCCACTGCTTTTGTGTCGTCGTCGATGATCTCGCATTCGACGGGCTTTGCTGCCTGCCGAGGCTGCGCCTTGAGGTCCAAGATCTCAGCTTTCACGAGCTTCGGAGCGGGCCCCTTTTTTGGGCTCTTTTGCACCGATTTACCTTTGGCCGCCTTGACGGCCGCCGACTTCGCCTTTTTCGCGGCGGGCTTGGCCTTCGCGACCGATGTCTTCGGAGCGGCCTTCGTTGCGACCTTCTTCTTTTTCTTCGCGGCTTTCTTTAGCGCCATCGGTCGGGGTGCTCCCAGGATTAGGCGAGGTACTTTTTGAGTTTCTTCTCGAGGGTCTCTTGGACCTTACCCTTAAAGGGGGTCAAGATGAAGGGCAGGTCCACCAGGACCGACACCTTCGAGCCCGCGCCCTCAGGTTTCACCGAGAAGTCGGCCGAGAATTGACTCGCCGTGGCCTTTCCGGTCATGGCCGAGTCGGTAAAGGTGACCTTCATGTCGGAGGCCAGTTTACGGATGTCCTGATCGGTTTCGAAAAAGTTTTTGATCTTTTCGAAAGCTTCGGAAGGGGCGGTCGTGGAGTCGTGATTAACGGTGATTTTAGGCATCGAATACATCTAGCAAACTTGCGGAAATCCGGCAAAGTTCTCTTTTGACCGCGCCCTGAGCCGTGTGTCATTCTTGGGCCTCTATGACATCCCCGACCAAATTTGTAAGTGATCTGAAAAGAAGCCTGCGTTGCGGTGAGCTGCGCGAAACTCATTCCGGCCAGAAGGTCGTCCTCATGGGCTGGGTCGATACCCGCCGCGACCACGGAAGTTTGGTGTTCATCGACCTGCGAGATCGCGCGGGGATCGTCCAAGTGGTGCTCGATCCGAAACTCGAAGCGAATGCGGCCGCGAAAGATTTGCGGGGCGAATACGTCGTCGCGATTGAAGGCGTCGTGCGCACGCGTCCCGAAGGGATGCGCAACGCGAAGATCGCCACCGGCGCGGTCGAGGTCGAAGCGAGCCGTTGCCAGATCTTGAACGAAGCGGCGACACCGCCGTTCCAGATCGACGACCCGAACGTCGGCGAGATGCTGCGCTTGAAATACCGTTACCTCGATCTGCGCTCGCCCCGTTTGCAGAGCCAGCTGATCCTGCGTCACCAAGTCGCGCAAACCGTGCGCCGTTTCTTGAGCGACGAGGGCTTCATCGAGGTCGAAACACCGATCCTTTACAAGTCGACTCCCGAAGGCGCGCGTGACTACCTCGTGCCCTCGCGCGTGAACCCCGGCATGTTCTACGCGCTTCCGCAGTCTCCCCAGACTCTGAAGCAGTTGCTGATGATCGCGGGCTACGATCGCTACTTCCAGATCGCGCGCTGTTTCCGCGACGAGGACTTGCGCGCCGACCGCCAGCCCGAGTTCAGCCAGATCGACATGGAGATGTCCTTCATCGACGAAGAGGACATCATCGGCCTGAACGAAAAGCTCGCGCGCAAACTTTGGAAAGACGTGAAGGGGGTCGAGCTCGGCGAAATCCCGCGCATCACGTACCAATACGCCATGGACACCTACGGGAACGACAAACCCGACGTCCGTTTCGACATGAAGATCAAGGATCTGAAGTCGGTCGTGACCGGTTCGGGCTTCAAAGTCTTCGATGACGTGATCGCCCGCCAAGGCATCGTCCGCGGCATCGCGGTCCCGAAGGGCGGCGCGTTCACGCGCGGCCAATTTGACAAGCTGACCGAAGTCGCGAAACGCGGCGGCGCGAAGGGACTCGTCTGGATCAAATCGGAAGGGGAGGCGCTCACGTCGCCCGTTTCGAAATTCTTCTCGCCCGAAAAACTCCAAGCGATCTTCGAAGCCTGCGGCGCTCAAAAAGGCGATGCGGCGTTGATCGTCGGCGACGACTACGACACGGCCTGCGCGTCGCTGTCGACGCTGCGGAACCACTTGGGGAAAGAGCTGAACCTCATCGACACCACCAGCGACAAGTTCCTGTGGGTCGTCGACTTCCCGCTGCTCGAGTACTCGCCCGACGAAAAACGCTGGGTCGCGCGTCACCACCCCTTCACGAGCCCGAAGGACGAACACGCGGAAATCCTGCTCCGTAACGAAGAGTCGAAGTACGGCCAGCTCCTGGCGAAAGCCTACGATCTGGTTTGCAACGGCTACGAAATCGCGGGCGGCTCCATCCGGATCTACCGCAACGAAGTCCAGCAGAGCATGTTCAAGACCCTCGGCATGACGCCGGAAGAAACGAAGAAGAAGTTCGGTTTCTTCCTGGAGGCCTTGTCTTACGGGACGCCTCCCCACGGCGGGATCGCCTGGGGGATGGACCGCCTGATCATGATCCTGTGCGGAACCGAAGCCATTCGTGAAGTCATCGCCTTCCCGAAGACCGCAAAAGCGACCGACCTGATGGCGGACACGCCGTCGGAAGTCAGCCGTGATCATCTCAACGAAGTGGGCGTGAAACTCTCACCGCTCGCCGAGAAGAACTTGGCCGAACAAAAAGGGCCGCACGAAGCTCTCTAACGAATCCCGAAAGGGCGCCCGCCAGGCGCCCTTTTTTATTTCCGGAAACGAGTGGTGGAGCGACGAAGGTCGAGTCCTGCGCCGCCGTGAAACAAACTGGACTCCAGCGCATCTCAAACTGATCCGAAGAAACCCTTGGAGAGTCAGGAAGACTTTCCATGAATGCACAGGAGGTGTTTTGTGCAGAAAATTTCAGGGATTCTCCCCTCAAACGCGCGGATCAAGTCGGTCGACGTGAAGAACTCACAGGCGACACGGCCCGGAGCGCCGAACTTCGGTCAGCGCATGGGCACAACCGCCCAAGACCGTTTGAGCCTGAGCGAAGAAGCCACCGAGCGCATGATGAACGATTCGCTTTCGAACTATAATCCGAAAGAGGCTCGTCACGCGAGAATCGCGGAAGAGATGAACAAAAACTTCTTCGATACGCGTCTGAACCCGCGACTTCGTGAAAGCGAAGCGAGCGAGGTTCGCACGTCGGGCAAGGACAGCATCGGTCGCCCGCTTCACGTGAGTTCGAAAGAACGGGCGGAAGCGAAAGCCGAGATCGAAGAGCTCGGCCTGAACGATCTATCGTCCATCGATCTTTACGCCTAGATCGTCATTTCCATTTTTAAACCTCGGATCGCTCGTGGTGACACGGGCTTTTCGTCGTGGCGACGACGGTTGAGACTAAAGCCGAAACCATGGCCAAAATCACGCCCAGCCGCGACTCGCGCCCGCGCCTTCGTTCGCGTCGAAGAGGCGCTCGACCAGAAGACCGTTTTCCTCCAGCGAACTGATCCGGAAAAGACCTTGCAGGCGACGCTCCCCTTTGTCGTTGCGACCGACCACCGCGACTCCTTGCAGGCTGAGGTAGATCAACCGGCGAATCGCGCCGAGGCCCCAGTGGGGAGCGCCCAGCTGCACGAGCATCTCGAGCCGAATGAGCGCCTGGTGCGCGCTCGAAGCGTGAATCGTGCCGAAGCTGCCACCGTGTCCCGTGGACAGCGCCATCAAAAAGTCTTTGGCTTCGGCGGAGCGGATTTCCCCCAGCACCAAACGATCCGGACGCAAACGCAGACTTTGGCGGACCAGCTCCGACATCGGAATCTCGGGCAAGATACCTTGGGGATCTTGGCGCGTGAGCAGGCGCTGGCTGACGTCATTCGGCAGCGCGAGCTCTTGGGTGTCTTCGAGCAGCAGCGCCCGCTCGTTCGGTTCCGTTCGCTGCAAACACGCATTGGCGATCGAGGTCTTGCCCGAGCCCGTGGGACCGACGACCAGGAAGTTGACGTGATTGCGAATCCAGTCCTGCAGAATCGCGAAGGCTTCGGGCCGCGCCCAGCCGCTTTCCGCCAAACTTTCGAAGGTCCACGGGTTCTTCGGGTGACGCCGTAGGCTGAGCACCGTCTGGTCCTGCGTGAGTTCCGCGCCGATCATCTGCACGCGAAAGCCGCGCAGTTTTCCCTGCGCCATCGGTCGCTCGACGCTCAGATGCAGGCGGGCCTCGTCGCCCAGTCGCTCGAGCACGTGACGATAACTCATCGGCGAGGCGAAACGATCCGGATGCCGTGCGAGCTTGCCGCCACGCTCGAACCAGATATTGTCCCAACCGTTCACCAAAATTTCGGTGATGTCCTCTTGCTCCAGCAGCTCGTCCAAAGCGCCGAAACCTTCGAATTCGGAAAGGGCGCGGGGCCGAGTCTCGGGGGCGAGGTTCGCGCACGCCGCGCGAATCACTTCGCCGATCTTCAGCCCGCGACTTTTCAGCGTGCGGTCCGCCAGTCCCGAAAATTCCTCGATGGGAAGATCCGCGACGCGTTTTTCGATTTCGTTCAGCGCGACGTAAAATGAATTTTCAAAGCGGAAGTCCATCATTTGCCCTCGCTCCGTTCGGCTTTGAGGTCGACGACCTCGGGCCGCACGAAGATCACGAGCTCGGTGCGGTTTTCACGAAATTCGTGCGAGCCGAAGAGCGCGCCCAGGATCGGCAGTCGCGCCAGTCCGGGTAGACCCTGCAGGGCTTTGCCGTCTTCGTTCTTGATCAGGCCCGAGATTGCGATGGTCGCGCTTTCCTCGAGATCGAAGTGCGAAGATACCCGGTTCGTGAACAGTCCCGGCACGCCATCGACGGTGCGCGAGGGATCGATGGAGGAAATCTCGGTCTCTAAGGTCAGGCTCATGCGACCCCAGCGGTCGGCTTTGGGTTTCACTTTCATCATGATGCCGTACTTTTTCCAGACGACGTCCTGCGCGTGGTAGTTCAACATTTTGATCGGGAATTCGCCGCCCGCGAGGAATTCGGCCTGTTCGCCCGAGCGGCAAAGGATCGTGGGACTCGCGAGCACGCGGGCGACACCCTCGTTTTCGAGCGCCTGGGCCGAAAATCCGAGCGGCGCCAACGTCGTGTCCCCGCCGGGAATGACCTGCGCGTTGATCGAGCCCGGCCACGAGATGCCGTACTTCCGGGTGAATTCGCGGCGGACTTCCATGACGAAAATCTGCGTGCGGACCAAAGGCGCGATCTCGACGGCGTCGTCCTCGGCGATCAAATCGATCCCGAGGGCGTTCCCGAGCTGTTTCAGCGGCGCCGAGGCTTTCGTTTTGGCGATGGACCACGCGAGCTGCGGCCGCAGGCGCAAAGCCGGTTCGGGTAAAGCGCGACGGCGAAGCAGGCGTCCCAGTTCGCGGCGGAAATCGTCCTCGCGCTCCATGGGAATTTCAAAACGCGCGACGAATTCGCAGCGCGGACAGACCTCGGGAATACCGAGCCAGCTGCGGGGGGAAAACGCGCGCCCACCGAGGACGACTTCGCCACGGTCGATCTCGACCCGCAGCCCCGGATTGCGTCGGGCCCAGGCTTCGAGCAGGCGGTGGCTTTCGGCCTGGCGTTGCCCCAGGACGGAGACGCGTACGCGCCGGGACGGAGTTTGGATGTCCGCCGCGCCGGGTTTGCGTCCGATCAAGCGCAGGCCGCCGGGGATCGGGACGACTTTGAGTGCGTCGGTCTTTTCGACCTGGATGCCTGCGGTTTCACCCGGGCGGAGCGGAATCTTGCGACTCTCGCCCACGGTGAGAACCAGGGCGGGCTCCTCGATGGGAGCCGCGGCTTCGGCGGGGACGGGAGTCAAAAGTAAGAAACCAAGGATGTGGGCGATGCTGGCCATAAGAGCCTCCGGCGGAAGCTCTTTCCAATTTGGAGGCCGCGGTTCACGGGGTGAGAGGCGCCCTCATGTCCGAAAGGCGTCCGGACGGGCGCGAGTCCGTCCGGGAGCGCTTACAGGCAGGCGATCTCGAAGGAAGCCTCCACACCCTGATCGCGGTTCAGAAGCTCAAGACGGCTTCCGTGCGCTTTCAAGATGGATTGGCAGACGGTGAGCCCTAAGCCCGTTCCGGTGGAGTGGTGCATGACGTCTTCATCGATGAAAAACGGGCGCAGGATCTTTTCGCGGACATTGTCCGGAATCGAGGAGCCCTGATTGAAGACCGAAATTTTCAAGCGGTGGGGCTGCACGATTTCGGCTTTGATCGTGATGGGCGCGCCATCGAGTCCGTACTTGATCGAGTTGTGCACGAGGCGCGACAGCACCTGCGTGAGCAGTCCCGTATCGCCGATGATCTTTTTGTCGGGAAATTGGAACGCGATTTGCGAACCTTTTTTGTCGAGCAGTTTCGACTGATCTTCCTTCAGGACGTGACGGTAACCGCTCAGGTCGAAGGGCTGCACGTTCAACTTCAAAGTTTTCATTTCGCTGGCCACGACGAGAAGGACGTCGTCGACAAGCTCCTTCAGTCGTTCCGCGGATTTTTTGATCCGCGTCGCGCAAAGAGCTTGCTCGTCGTCGAGTTTCGTCTCACGCAAAAGATCGACGAAGCTCAGGATGGAAGTCAGCGGAGTCTTCAGCTCATGGTTGATCAAGATCATGAACTGGTTCTTCGCTTGATCCAGAACTTGCAATTCGCCGAGCGCCTTCGAGAGCGCGGCGTTTTTCGCCGCAAGCTCGTTCGACATCAGGTAACGCTCGACCGCCTTGTCGACCGTGTGCATGAGGTCGACCGGATCCCAAGGCTTGTTGAGGTAACGATAAATCTGTCCGTTGTTGATCGCCGACACGACGGAATCCATGTCCGTGTAACCGGTTAGCAGGATGCGCACGGAGCCTGGACTTTTCTCGAGGGCCTTTTGCAAAAACTCGACGCCCGTCATTTCCGGCATGCGCTGATCGGTAATGATCACCGAAACCAGACCTTGATTTTGGTCGAGAAGCTTGAGCGCCTCGGGGCCGGAAGCCGCCCTTAAAACCCTGTATTTGGCGCGGAATATGCGTTCCAGGGCGTCCAGGTTATCAATTTCATCGTCCACACAAAGAATAGTCTGTTTATCCATCGGCCAAAGTGTAGAATTGAGGAATATACGTGGCAATAGGATTTGCCGTGAGTCTTTTATTGAAGATGGGGAGTTTGGAAATGTCCAAATTTTTTCGGCCATGGATGGCGCTCGGAGTGCTCTTTTCACTTCATGCTTTACCATCGTACGCGCAATGGGGTTCGGGAATGTATCCCGCGATGCCCTCTTGCGGTTACGAAATGAAGGTGGGCGATGAGGCTTCGGACATTCGCGACGAATTGAAAGAGCGGCAGCAAGAGCTGAAGGACGCGAAGTCGGACCTCAGCAAAGTGAAATCTCGCCTGAGCTCCATTAAAACCAGCGTGAACTCGCAGCGCGATCTTTTCAAACTCACCGGGTTTGACGGAGCCGCCTTCAACTTCATCGAGCGTCACATCAACTCCGGCACGAGCTGCCGGGATTACAAAGGCTCTTGCGAATTCTACGCGGGGACCGCCGGCGAAATGGAACAGTATCCCTACTGGTACTTCGCGCTGATGTTGAATGAAAGAATGCGCGGGAACAGCGAAGCCTACATCGGACCCGAAATGATGGCGACACCCGCCGAGACTTTCGCGGCGAACGGTTATTCGCCCGCGGCGCCCGAAACGACGAAAACTCAACCGTCCGTGGCCCGCAACTCGCGGATGCCCGCGGCCGATGCGCCGGCGGCGGTGCCCGAACCCGAACGCGACGAACGCGTGACTCCAGGGGCGGATACACCGGTCGAGCTGCCGAAACCCGAAGATCTCACGCCCCGTCCCGAACCGCCTCCCCGCGTGGAGCGTCAGCCGGAGTACCCCCGTGAGCAACCCGTTCAGTGCCGCGATAAAGGCGTCGGCTATGACGGCGGATTCACGGCGGGAACCTTCCTGCCCCACTGCGGACCCAATCGCGGTGAAGTGAAGTCCTCGATTTGCGGAATCTCCGACGGTATCGAGTCGATCCCGCGCGGTCGTAACGCCGCCTCTTGCGAAAAGTATCTGCAAGCATGGCAGGAAAAGAAAAAAGAAGAAGAAGAGCTGAAAGCCGAAAAACTTCGCCTCGAAGCGGTGGTGAAAGAGCTCGAAGCCCTCACGAAAGTCAAAAAAGCGGAACTCCGCGACTCGATCAAAGAATTCCAGCGTGAACAACGCGAGTCGATGACCGAAGGCGGCTGCTTGGATTGTATCGTCGGCGGCGCCGCGGTCTATCAACCCCGTAAACCCACGATCTGGGAAACGGTCGGCAACTTCGCGCTGGCGGGCCTTTCGATCTACGGCGGAATGCAGTCTTCGAAATACATCGCGGATCAGAACGCGCGCTTGGGCTTCCAGTCGACGCCGATGCCGCTGATGGGCGCGACCATGACTTACGGATGGCCCTTCATCCAAGCGGGACTTCAGGGAGTCTTGCCCGGAGCGATGGGACAAGGTTCGTTCGGCTGCGCGGGCACCGGTTTCAACGGCGGCCAGGCGATGGGTCCCTACGGCATGGCCGGCCCTTACGGCATGATGAACCCCTACGGACAGATGGGCTTCAGCCCGGGTTCGATGTGGGGCATGCCGAACAGTATGTACGGTAGTCCTTACGGCCACGGGATGTTCATGCCCGGCGCGGGTCCCGGATTCATGCCCGGCTTCGGTCAGCAGAACTATTGCCCCGTGTGGCCTTGCCCGATGGGGATGATGGGCATGAACGGGATGAACGGCATGAATCCCATGATGAACGGCATGATGGGGATGAATCCCATGATGATGGGAATGAATCCGAACATGATGGGCATGATGAATCCCATGGGCGGCTTCAACCCGATGATGCCGGGATATTTGAATCCCGGATTCAGCATGGGAATGAATCCCATGATGAACGGCATGAACCCGATGATGATGGGCGGAATGAATCCCATGATGATGGGGGGCA
This sequence comes from Pseudobdellovibrionaceae bacterium, assembly GCA_019637875.1. Classification (NCBI taxonomy): domain Bacteria; kingdom Pseudomonadati; phylum Bdellovibrionota; class Bdellovibrionia; order Bdellovibrionales; family Pseudobdellovibrionaceae; species Pseudobdellovibrionaceae bacterium. The sequence continues at coordinate 456,008 of JAHBUW010000001.1, forward strand.
TGAACCCGATGATGATGAACGGGCAGTACAATCCGTACGGCATGATGAATCCCATGATGAACGGCATGAATCCGATGGGGGGCATGATGGGCGGAATGGACCCCATGATGAACTACCAAATGCAGCAGATGCAGCAGCAGATGGCGATGCAGCAGTACAACATGCAGATGCAAATGCAGATGCGGAATTATCAGAACCAGATGGCGCGCCAGCAAGCGCTCTCGGGTCTGTACTCCGAGATGAACAATCTGATGATGCGGATTCAATCGACACAAATGCAGATGGGTTCGAACGGAATGCTCGGCTTCGACAATTCGTTCATGCCGTCTTCGACCATTCCCGGCGCGGGTTCGCCCGTCGTGATTCCCGGGCAGGTCGGCACGCCGTATTCGCCGCAGACGCCGTACACTTTGCCGTATCAGACGACCCCGACGACGGGTGTCCCCAGCTATCGCTGATTTTCGTTTTCCTCAAAGAGAAAGTGTGTCAGACGGGAGGCCATGAGCCTCCCGTTTTCCATTGAGCGTTGCTACGACTCCCATGTCCATTGGTTGCCCACCGGCGAACTGGCGGCGCAGGTCCGCGTTGACGATTTGGTCGACTGGTCCGCGGCGCTGGCGCAAGCGCCACGGCGGGGGGACTGGCGCCTTCTTTTCGGTTGGAATTCGGACGTCGCGGAGTTCCGCGATCTGCGGGCCACGGCGCTCGACCGATGGGACGCGGCGAAACCCCTCCTTGTCAGTCATCGCTCGGGCCACGCTTCGGTGATCAATTCGGCCGCCTTGGACGCGCTGGGGTGGCGAGACTTGAACGACCTTCCGGCCGAGCTTCGACCTTTCGCGACCGCCGCAGAAGACGGGCGGCTCACCGGATGTTTCCGCGAACAGGCTCACTTCTTCATTCTTGAGAAGCTGCCCGCGCTGACCCCCGAGACGCGCCGTCAGTACCTCTTGCGCGCGCAAGAGATCTTTCTGGATGCGGGCTTCACCCACATCCGCGAAATGATGGGCGATGCGGAGCTCATTGAAGATGTCTTGCGTTTGGAAGGCCTGAAGCAGTTGCGGTTGTACGTCGAAATGCTTTTGCACGTTCCGCACCGACAAGGGCTCGCGACCGCGCTCGAGACGGCGCGCGCGTTCCGCTTGAAGAAAAGCGCGCGTCTTCGTGTCGAAGGCGTGAAACTCTTTTTAGATGGCGCACTGGGGGCGGATACGGCCGCGCTGGCGGCGCCCTACGCGCACAAACACGATCATCACGGTGCGCTCCTGTGGAGCGACACGGATCTCACTCACGCTTTGCGGACGGCGTGGGGCGAAGGCTTAAAAGTCGCGGTCCATACGATCGGCGACGCCGCCATGAACCAAGTCCTTCAGATCGCCCAATCCCTCAAGACGGAGGGGATCGAGGGCGCCCTGTGCCTGGAGCACGCGGAACTCATCGCGCCCGAGGCCTTCAAGAAAATGCGCGGTTTGGCGTTGGAGTTCCATTTTCAACCCTCGCACTATCTGGATGACGCCGCGATGCTGAGCCAAAAACTGGGCGACCGCGCGGCGCTGGTCTTTCCCTGGCACCGGATCGAAAACATGGGCTTTCCCATCTATTTCGGAAGCGACACCCCGATCGCAAGTCCCTCGTTGCAAAGGACGGTCGCGGGTCTGCGGGCGGCACAGGTAGCGGGAATTCCGCGCCTCGAGCTCGATTGGAAGTTCGCGCACAGTCATCCGGATCGTCATTTCGGCAAGGGCTGTCGCACGACCGTCGCCGATGACGGTCGCGTGCTGCGATTGGAAGTGGACGGCAAAGTCGATCAGCGGTTGAAACCGTGAGTGATCACGATATTTTTGTCGCGTAACGAATAGGCCGCGGCGGCGGCGCCGGCCAGGAGTCCCAGGATCATCCAGTTGGTTTTGCTTGCGGGCTTCAGTTGCGGCGCCGTATTCGCGCCGAGGGGCGCGTTTGTCGGTGCGGGACCCGGTAGACCCGTTGCGATTTTCGCCAAGTTCGCGGTGGAGCAACCGCTCGCACCGTAAGCGCGGACTTCGAAACGCGCGGCTTCGATCCCCGAAAATTCCGGATGCAAACAGTCGCCCGCAACCCAAGAGGTTCCTCCCGTGCGCACGAGGGCCGGTAAATCGGTCGCCCGCGCCCAATAGGCGCGTGGCCGAAACGCGGAGCTATAGACGATCCAACGGCGGGGAAGTGAACTCGCGATGATCGCGCTTTCCGATTCTCCGGGAAGCGTGGGCGCGACGACGCGGACGTCCTCCATTCCCGGAATGCGCGTGAGCGACTCGAGCCAGCTTGTTCCGCCCGCGCGGGGGCGCAGCTCGGTCTCGCTCCCTTCCGCCAGAAGTTCCATCTGCCCGCGCAGCTGCGGGTCCAATTTCCAACCTTGCGTGCGCGCCCAGGCCATCACCTCGCGGATCAGGCGTTCATCCTCGGCGCTCCACACTTTTTTGAGCGCCTTCTGCAGGAAATCTCGCCAGGCTTTTTTGGGGTTGCGCTCCTGCGCGAAGAGAAAGTCGTCGTAGTCGCGCATGAGCAGGGTCACGCGCCCGGCGCGTTCGAAGTCGGCGAGCGCGTCTTCGCAGCCATCGCTCGCGGTGACCGCGGCGGGGGCTCCGGGGAACCGCAGGCAAATCGCGGCTTCGGCGGACAAGGCGCCCAGTAAAATTGCGAAGAGGAGGAGGTGTTTCATCGGAGGGCTCCTTAGTTTTCGAAGTTTTCAATGACGAGGGAAGGTTTGCGGCGCGCGGTCTCCGCGCGTTGGAAGTCGCGTGCGGTGCTTCGACGTTGCAGAACTCCGTAAAAACCCGAGTGTTCACCCATCAGCCCCGCGACTTGATTTTCGGGAATGAGCGCCGCGAGCATCTGCGGGTTCTGTGGCGCGCGCATCACTTTCACGTTTTTGGCGACGAGCCGGCCCCGGCCTTCGCCGTCGCTGCCGGTCCGGTAAACGTTCACGACCGCGTAGTCGCCGATCAGTGGATCGAGCGCGGCTTGGTTCGCGAACTCCAGCGGAAAGAGCACGAATCCCTCCGGTAACATGTCGTCGATTTCCACGATCTCGTCCGCGATGTCGGTTGCGGCTTGGGCGACGGACGGCGTACGAAAATGCGCGAACAGGGTCCACAAAAGTCCCACGAGCAGGACACCCAGAATCACATTTTCGATCCGGGTTCCCCACAGGCGGTGGGCGCGAATCTGTTGCCAAAGAATTTTGATTTTTTCAGCGAGCATGGCGGTTCTCCGTGGGTGTGGCGGCCCGGACGATTTGCGAATGGGACTGCGTTAGAAGTTGGTGCGTGAGCGTGAGAAGTCCGGCGAGGAGCGACACCGCGATCAACGTCTCCAGAAGTATTTGTCCTGAGTCGGACGGGCGCGAAACCGGGGGCGTTCGGCGGTGCCCGTATTTTCCAAAGTCATCCCGCAGCTTTCCGGCAGTTCGAGATTGGCGATTTTCCATGGGGAGGTCCTTTCGCGATTCGGGGCGGCGGCGCCCTGATAGCGGGACTGCCATTTCAGTTCCATTTTTTGGCGGCGTTCGAAGTCGGGCAGGAGTTCGTACTTCGGAAGCTGCGGGTCTTGATCCGCCTTGCGGACAGCGGCCCGGACGGGAAGGGTGAACCGCGGATTCAGCTCGCGGCGGACGAGTCCGAGCTCGGTCGGCAAACGGCCGAGGCGTTGAAAGACGTTCGTGCGGATCCGCAAAAGCTTGAAGTTCGCCGATTGGATCAGCCAATGCTGGCGCGCGCGGAGGACCTTTCGCATTTGCCGGATCATTTGCAGCGCACGGGTGGCGGCCGTGATCCCCGGTGCGAACAAGGTCGCGGTCGAGGCCGCCAGCAGGGCGTACGCGGCTTTCTCGGCGATGCGTAAACGCTCGACGGTTTGATTCATTTCGATGAGGTCGCGGATCTTTTCGCCGACCTCGTCGTAGGTGGCGCGCATCTCGGCCCGGCATTCGGCGCGCAGTCGTTGCGAATCCCAAAGCTGGGCCCAGCGAATGGAGTAAAGGCTAAGACCCGCGACGACGAGGCTCGCGAAAAGCAGGAAGGCGATGAGGACGCCGCCGTCCTCACCTTGAGGGGACCTCGAGCGTCCATTGACGGGGCGGGAGCGGGAGTTCGTGGCGCAATGTAACCGCGAAGGTCCGTCCCCCCGGGACCACGCGGACCAAGCGAAACGTCCCCGGATAGCGCGCGAGAGAGCGCGTGAAGCGATCGCGACAACGTTCGCGAGGGTGAGTGGAGGCATAGCAGACCTTCAGTTCCTGGGTCAGGGTTTGCAGTTCCAAACGAAGCGCGCCGCGGGCGAAGATCAGGGCCAAACCCGCGACGATAGCGATGAGGAGCGGGAGCGCGACCAGAAATTCGGTCACGCCTTGGCCGCGTTGACTAGTCGTCGTTGCGGCCACTGTTGTTGCGCCGGTTTCCCGAGCCCTGCATGAAGTCGCGCATGTCTTTCTTTTTCCATGCGCCGGTCGTGACTTGCGCGTTGCCGATATCCGATTGGACGTCGGCGCCGAGGCTCTCCGCAACCTTCGCGAATTTCACGTTCACGCTTTGACCCAGAATGCGGATGGTGGCCATCGTGCCGACCGCGATCAGCGCGACGAGGACGAGATATTCGATCAGGCCTTGACCCTTTTGGTTATTGAAGTTCCTTTTCATGGAGTTCCTTTCGCGTACGGCGCCGGTGAATCCGGCGCTGCCGACGGGAACAGCAAGGGGATGGCCAGCGAGGCGGAGGCATGAGCGCGATCCCCTCTGCGGGCGCGGACGGACAAGAAATCGCCGTCCGGACGTCGCGGACATAAAAAAGCCCGTGGGGTCGCCACGGGCTTGAGTTCGACGGGAATGGAAAGAGCCTAGCGTTTTTTACCTTTGGCTGCGGGCTTCGCCTTCGCGGCGGCTTTTTTAGCGGGCGCGGGCTTGGCTTTCGCCGTCGGCTTCGTCTTCAGGGCGGGTTTGGCGGCCTTCGCGACGGGCTTGGCCTTCGCGGCAGGGGCTTTCGCCTTGGCTTTCAGGGCGGCGGCTTTGTCGGCCGCGGCCTTCTGGGCGGCTTTTTTGGCCGCTTCTTTCTGAGCGGCAGCGGCTTTTTCCGCGGCAAGCTTCTGGGCGGCTTTCTCGGCAAGGGCCTTTTGGGCGGCCTTTTCGGCGGCGGCTTTCGCTTTGTTGGCTGCGGATTCGGCTTGTTTCGCCGCTTGTTTTTCGGCTTTCTGAGCGGCCTTTTCAGCGAGGCGCTTGGTTTTACGAGAATTGACGATTCGCTCAAGAATTTCATAAGCTTCACGCTGCAGGTCATTCTCAAAAATGAAGCGATAGAAGCCTTCAATCTCGGGACTTTGGCGGAACTTTTTGAGCGAGGTGGGGAGGTTTTCGGATGCGACGAAGTCGATCGAGCTGCCGTCTTTGGACAGTTTCACCTTATCGGATGCCATGCGGTTCCCCTTTTTGAGATGCGTTATTTCAGAGGCGAAACTAGTCGGAAGCCCTCATTTTGGCAAGGGAGTTTCGGTTTGAACTCGGGGGCGAACTTTGCGAAAGTGACCGGCAAATCACGTACAAAATTTGGGGGAGGTCTTCGATGTTGATCCTGGATGGAAAAGCCGTCTCGCAAGCCCAACGCGAAGCCCTCAAACCGCGCATCGCGAACTTTGTCGCGAAGGCGGGGCGCAAACCGAAGCTGGTGGTCGTTTTGGTGGGAACTCACCTGCCGAGCCAAGTTTACGTTCGCAATAAAGTAAAAGCTTGCGAGTCCGTCGGCATGGACAGCACGGTCCTTCATTGGCCCGAAGATCTGAGCATCGAGAAATTCCGCGAACAGCTTCACGCTTTGGAGAAAGATCCGGGCGTCGACGGCGTCCTCGTGCAGTTGCCGCTGCCGCCGCAGTTGAAAAATGTCGACCTCGGTTCGGATGTCGATGCCGCGAAGGACGCGGACGGTTTCGCCTACGGAAACCTCGGCATGATGATCGCCGGCAAAATCCGCGTCGCGCCCTGCACGCCCATGGGCGTGATGACGATTCTCAAACACTACAAGATCGAAGTTGCGGGTCGCCGCGCGGTCGTCGTCGGTCGCTCGCTGATCGTCGGTAAGCCCATGGCGCTTTTGCTTCTCGATGCGAACGCGACGGTCACCGTCGCGCACTCGAAAACCAAAGACCTCGAGGCCGTCACGCGCGAGGCCGACATCGTCGTCGTCGCCGCCGGTCAACGCGAGTTCCTGGGACGTTCGGCGTTCAAAGAGGGCGCGGTGGTTATCGACGTCGGGATGCACGGCACGGGTGAAGGTGGAAAACTCTGTGGGGATGTCCGTTTCGAAGAGCTGAAGGGCTGGGCGTCGGCCGCGACTCCCGTTCCCGGGGGCGTGGGACCGATGACCATCACCACACTGCTGGAAAACACCATGAAGCTCGCAGAAATCCGGCAGGGACTGACGTGAGGCGCACGCTTTTTTCGATTCTTCTTCTGATGCCGTTCGTGGCCTTTGGTTCGGGGGCGCTGCGGGTGAGCGTGCCCGTGAGCGGGAAACGTCTTCCCGCGCACATCGCCGAGGAAACGGCTCCGCCGAAACTGGAACTCTTGGGCGTGTTTGAGATTCCGGGGACCGAAGAGTTCCAGAAGACCCGCGTGGGCGGGCTTTCGGGACTGGTGTGGGACGAGTCGCAGAAGATCTTCTGGGCGGTCAGCGACGATCGCGGTCGGGTGAACGAGCCGCGCGTGTACGGATTTGAGTTCACGCCTCCCGCGAAGGGCAAAGAGCCCGCGTGGAAACTCGCGAAGGTCGTGACACTCAAGGATCCGAAGTCCGATCCCAAAAACAAAAAGACCGTGTGGGATTTCGAAGGGATTGCGCTCCTGCCGTGGGGGAACTGGTTGATCGTCAGCGAAGGCGATATGAATCAGAAACCGCGCGTGAACAGTCGTGTGATGGAGTTCAAGCTATCCGGAGAGTTCGTTCGCGATTACGAGGTCCCGGCCGATTATCTGGCGACGCCGAGCGGACGACAGAAGACGGGGCCCCGGAATAATTTTTCTTTCGAAGGTCTGGCGGGACATGCGGACGGGAATCACTGGGTCGTGGCGTCCGAGCTGGGTCTTCTTCAAGACAAAGGCGAAGTGACGCGTCTTCTGGAATACACGCAAACCGAGGCCTGGGTTTTGAAACCCGGTCGCGAGTGGTTTTACCCCTTGAGTCCCGCGTCGGCGGGGACCGGCGCTCCGCTCGTCATTGGCGTTTCCGAAGTTCTGCATGCGCGCGATCAGGAGTGGTGGGTCATGGAGCGGGGGGCGGGGATTTCGGTTTCGGGTCTCACGTTTCGTGCCGAGCTGTTTCGTGTGGAACTGGGCACGAATCAGGAGCTCACGAAGACGCCTCTGCTGAACTTCGGCAATATGGGCGCGAAGTTCGCGCGTAATTTCGAAGCGCTCAGCTGGGGACCGACCCTGCCGGATGGACGACGCCTTTTGGTCGTTTTGAGCGATAACAATTTGGAAAAAAATGAGCCGACGGTTTTCGCGACGTTCGCGGTCGACTGGCCGAAACCGGTGGAGACCGAATGATCACCTGGAAATTACGTAAGGGAGCCGCCTACAAGAAGGGGCATCCGTGGGCCTTCGCGAAAGATCTGGAAATCGAAGCCGATCGCGTGCAGCCCGGAAGTTTCGTGCGCATCGTTTCGGATAAAAATGAAGTTCTTGATTTCGGATACGGAAATCCGCGCTGTGCTTTGGCGTTTCGCTCGCTGCCGCTCCTTCAACATCCGAAACTGGCGGCCATGGCCTCGGTCGGTCCCGGCTCGGCGGACTTTCAGGCCTGGGTCCGCGAGTCCATCGTCGCCGCGTGGAAACGCCGCGAGTCCCTGGGATTTCGCGGCTCTTACCGTTTGGTTTTCAGCGAAGCGGACGGGTTGCCGGGATTGATATTGGATCGCTACGAGCTGGCGGGGGATCAACCGGGAGAGATCGGGCAAGTCTTGGCCGCGCAGATTTTGACCGCGGGTTTCGATCGTATCTGGGGCGACGGGCTGGAACTCATGCGCGGCGTGGTTGAACTGAAGGGCGGCGATTGGGCGAAGACCGTCGTCGTGGAACGCAAGGACGTCTCGATTCGTAAAGTCGAGGGGCTCGAGGTCTTGGCGCCGCGAGTGCTCCATGCCGGGGCGGGATGGACGCCCGAGAAACTCGCGCATGCCTCCGTGCGGATGGCCTCGCAAGCGCCCGGAGACGATTCCTACGTCACGTTGACGGCGGATCTGTTCGAAGGCCAAAAGACGGGATTTTTTCTGGATCAGTCGTGGAATATGCGGCTGGTGCAGGGGCTGCTGGCCGATATGAAATTGTCCCGGCTGCGTGTGTTGGATTTGTGCTCCTATGTCGGTCATTGGAGTTTGCAGCTGGGAAATTTAGCGCGACGTCAAGGCGCGGACTTTCACGCGGACCTGGTCGACGTTTCGGCGTCGGCCTTGGCGCGGGCGAGTGCGAACTTGAGCGCGGCGGGTTTGGCCAGCGCGGCGTTTGAGCTGGATGTCTTAAAGGACATCGACGCTTGGCCCAAGGGACCCTATGACGTCGTGATCGCCGATCCTCCGGCCTTCGTGAAAGCGAAGAAGGATTTGCCGCAAGGGCAGCACGCTTACCTCAAGCTCAATACCGAAGCGGCCAAGCGGGTCGCGCCCGGCGGGCTTTTGATCAGCTGTTCGTGCTCGGGTGCGGTGAGCGAAGAAGATCTGGCGCAGGCCGTGGCCAAGGCCGCCGCCCGCGTGGGCCGTCGCGCGACGATCTTGGGCCGCGGCCAGCAGGGCGCGGATCATCCGTGGCTGACGAATTTTCCCGAGGGGCGTTACCTCAAAATGCAGATCACACGCCTCGACTAGGCGGAGGGTTCATGAAGATCAAAGGCAACCTGACCGTGCAGATTTTGATCGGAGTCGTTCTGGGCGCGATCGTCGGTAGCGTCGCCCGCGGTCATGATCTGTCCGCGCTGTCGAGCACCGGCAAGATGATCATTCATTGGGTGAAGCTGGTGGCGGGACCCTTTCTGTTTTTTTCGATTTTGACCGCGCTGATGCAGGTCTCGATCAGCTGGTTTCAGGGGGCACGCCTGATTCTGGTCGCCGGCTTCAACGCCGCTTGCGCGCTGGCGATTTCGATCCTGTTGACGCAAACCTTGTTGAGTGGCCAGGTCAATGCGGCGGCGATTTTGGCCGGCGACAACGATGTCCCCGTGGTGATGAAACCCGAGGTCGGCAGCATCGGGTTCGAGGCCTGGCTCAAGTCCTTTCAGCCGGTGAGTCTTTTCGAACCCTTCGTCCGCAACGAAATTTTGTTGATCGCTTTGCTCGCGCTGATCCTGGGGATCGCGGTGCGGGTCACTTTCCAGGCCGAACAGCCCGAGGTGCTGCGCGCGTGGTCCCGCGGCTCCGAGCGTATGCGGGAGCTTTTGGCGAAGATCCTTCATTGGATCACGCTGCTGATTCCCTTCGCGGTTTTCGCCGTGCTTTCCGGCGCGATTGCGCAGTACGGATTCGGAATCTTCGCGACGCTGGCGCCCTTCGTTTTTGCGGTGCTGCTGGGGTTTCTGCTGCAAGTTTTCGTCGTGTACGGATTTTGGATCGCCGTGGTCGCGCGGATGCGCCCCGCCCAGTTTTGGCGCGAGTCCAAACAAACGATCCTTTACGCCTTCGGGGTGAATTCGAGCCTCGCGAGTTTGCCGCACACCTTGAACTCGCTTCGTCGCATGAAAGTCAGCGAGACGTCTTCGTCTTTGGGGGCCGGGGTCGGCACCAATCTGAACAACGACGGGATTCTTCTTTACGAGGCGATGGCCGTTTACTTCACCGCGATCGTGCTGGGCATACCCATGGACATGCCCCAAATGCTCGGCGCCGCGCTCGTGTGTATCGTGGCCGCGATGGGAATCACCGGAATTCCCGAGGCGGGTTTCATTTCGTTGACGGTGGTGATCGGGCTTTTGAAGCTTCCCACGGAACTTTTGCCGCTGCTGCTTTCCATCGACTGGATGATCGCCCGTTTCCGCTCGGCGGTGAACGTGACCAGCGACATGACTCTTTCCATCGCCCTGGATGCCGTCAGCGGACAGCGCGGCTGGCGGGAAGAGTCCCCGGCTTCTTCCAAATAAAAAAGGCGACCCGGGGGTCGCCTTTTTCACTGTCATTCAACTTGGCTTTCAATGTCCCGAAGCCACTTTGCCCGGAAAGGGCGGGCGGGGTTTCGGCGGAGCCTCGGCCGAAGCGGCCATCGACTGCGGCGCACCCGGTTTGGGCGGCATGCCCATGCCCGGGGCGCTCGGCTTGGGCGGGGGACCCGGTTTCGGGGGCGCGCCGGGAGTCGGCGTGCTGGTCATCCAGGCCGGAGCGGGCGTCGCGTTCGGCACGGGAGCCGGAGTGCTGCTGGCCATGAAAGCCGGAGTCGAAGGAACGGTCATCGGTGAGCCGAAGCTGGTCGCGGGCTGGGGAACGGGAGCGCTTGCGGGCGCCGTCGGAGCCATGGCCGCGACGAAGGGGGCGGGTTCGACCGGCGCGGGAGTCGGTGCCGGAGCGACGGCGACCGGGGCCGGCTGCGGCATCGGCGCGATCGGCGCGATGCCGGGATTTGTGGTCTCGCTGACGTACGCGCCACCGTTGGTGGCGGCGGGAATCACATTCTGCCCCTGATGCAGGGATTGCAGTTTGGTGATGTACTCTTTCAGCGCGCCGTTTTCCTGACGCAGGATCTGCACTTGCGCGAGCGCCTGTTGCAGATGGCTGTAGTAGTCGTTCGATTCGATGATCTTTTTGTCCAACGCGAGTTTCAGCTCGACGAGTTTTTTCTCGGCGGTGGCGGTGAGCGCGCGCATGGTGTCGTTCTGCATGTTCGCGTGCTCTTCGAAGCCTTTGAGGGTGTCCATCAGCGCGCGGATCTCGTCCGACTGACGGCTGATCTCTTGGGCTTTGGCGTTGATTTCGACGTCACGGTGCTGAACGACCTGTTCCAGCTCGTCGATTTTCATGTTCGCGGCTTCGAACTCCTCGGCCTGAACTTTCATCTGACTTTGCAGATCGTTTTGCTGCTCGGTCCACTGATTCTGATCTTGCAGGAATTTTTCGCGCGCTTTACCGAGTTCCAGACGGACTTCTTGGTTCATCGCCTGCGACAATTCGAGTTCGGTCGACAGGTTGCGATTTTTTTCGACCAGGAACAGGTTGTGTTTACGCTCTTCCGCGACGAGCTGACCGGCTTTGGTGCGAATTTCTTCAATGTCGAATTGAAGCTTCAGGTTCAGCTCTAAAGCCTTGGCCAAATCGCTGGCGGTTTTCGAATTGTTCACACGCTCTTGCTCGAGCAAGGTCGCCGAACGGCGCATTTCCTGCGTCAGTTCGTTTTGTGAATTCGAGAACTGCTCGAAGTTCTGCATGCGCTCTTGCATCTGGCTTTGGGCGCTTTTCCAGTCTTCTTGCGATCTTTTCAGCTGGGCTTGAAGTTTTTCAAAGCGCTCGGCGGGAGACTCGGACGGCTTGTTACCGCTGAGTTCATTCAGCTTTCCGGCGATTTCGTCAAACAGACGGTCAGTGTCAGGCACATTCGGTTTCGACATTCGTATCAGCTCCGTTGATGCGGGATAGGCTTCATGCTAAAGCCGGACCCGGTCCGAGGTCACGTCCAACCCGAGAAAGGTCGAGGTCGAATGCAGCCCCAAGTTCATCGTCAAATTTCGACTTCCAACTTCAATTCGCGGACGGACAAAGATCGCCCCTCCACTTGGATTCCCTACCGGCAGGGGTATTGTGCAGGGTGTAACGCTTCCTGTTGCACAATGCCCGTCGAAGTGAAACTCGAAGACCTGATTCGCTTAAATGTCGTTACAGAAGATGAGGCCCTCGGGTCCCGCCGCAAGATGATCAAGCGACTGCAGAAGGCGGGAATCGTATCCACTTATCGGGAGGGAACCGATCTTTATCAACTGCAGTCGCGCCCAAATGGCGATTGTCACTTCCTGCACCCGGTGTCCCGTTTGTGCCAGGTCTACGACCAACGTCCAGGGGTTTGCCGTGAGTTCCCCGCTATTGGGCCGCGGCCGAATTTCTGCCCCCGAAACTCCAAACCCCGCGCCTCATTCTGAGACAAATTTCTTCTGAAAATCGGTGAATGGATTTCGTCTCATTTTGAAATGAGCGTTGTCGAAGTTTTGGTCGCGTGCCGGACGGGACGGGGCGCTGAAGAGGGAGGGGTTGGTTTCCGCCACCAAAGCGAGGGGCGGCTCCGCATTTAATCGGAGTTGGCGCGGCGAAGATGGCACTTTGGCTGCTTTATCAAGGGTTGAGGAGAACCCATGATCTTGCGGCATGAAGACAGCTATTCTACACCCATCTGGATCGGCGTCGGTCTGGTGGGGCTGTTCATCGCCGGCCTGATGGTCATCGGTCCCCGCACGCAACAAGCTCGGAAGATCATGAGCGCCGAAGACGTCAGCTACTCTTATGAAATGGCGCGCATCGAGCAAGAAGAGGGCGCTTTCGATCTTTCGGGGCGCGACGTGCATCGCCGCAAACGTGAACTGGAAGCTTACGAAGCCAAGAAGAAGGCCGCGCTGAAAGGCGTGATGGCCGGTTCGGGCGCTCATAAAGGTCCCGCGAAACCCAATGTGAAAGCGGTCGCGATCAAAGCGTCGGCCGCGGCCATGGCCGCCGCCGAAGCCGCACGTATGAAAGTCGACACCGTCGGCGAATCCGAGCGTTACAAACGGATGCGCGCGTCCGCGCAAGGGGTGGACTCCGCCGCCTATGCGAATGCGTATCCGCAGAACTACGTTCCCCAAGCCACGACGAAAACGGCGACCACGAGCACCGAGAAAAAAGACGAAGAGCCGAAGCTTACCCCCGAGCAGTGGCGTTCCCTGCTTCAGGTCGCGCCCACCGCTTTGAACGTCAGTAAATTGATCGCCGCGCGCAACCGCGGAGACATCTCGGAGGACGTCGTCCTCGAGATCGCGAAAGATCTGCTGAAGGACAGCGGGGACGAACGTCAACAGGCGGGCCTTTCGATCGCGGATCGGATGGTTTCGGCGAAGACGTTTGAATTCATGGTGCTTGAAAAATCCGAGTTCTCGCAAGACGTGCAAACCGAGCTGCAAAAGAAGATCGAAAGCTACGGTCTGCCGGCGCGTTTGACCTATTTAGGCCCTGTGCTGGTTTCCGCGAACGAGGACAAGTCGGCCGTGCTGGTGGCGATGAATCTGATCGAAGCCTCGATCACCGAATACCGTCGCCTGCAAAGCGGACAAATCACGCAATCCGCCAATGCCCCGTCCTTGGCCCAGCTGCAAGTCTTCCTGGCGACCCTTCGCCGTGTGGGTGAAACCGGTGAAGGTTCGCTCGCGGAACAGGCGAAGTCCCTCAGCACTTCGATTGCGGAGCTGAAACCCCTCGAGCCGAAGAAGTCCGGCCTGACGGGTCGTCCCATGCAGACCGCCGGTAACGAACGCTAAGCTAGCGGCGTGTTGATCCGTATTTTCCTTTTCCTTTGCCTCTTCTCGGTGAGCGCCCGCGCGGCGATTCAGATCCCGTCGCAGATGTCCTCGGCCGATCGGCAAAGCATGCTGAAAATCCTGGGCTACGGGACCAGCTTCAAAACCAGCGGCGATCCCTATCCATTGGGCGGTTACATGGGGTTCGAAGTCGGCGTCAGCTACGAGCTGCTGTCGACCGCGCAGATCGCGAAGCTCGGCTCGGGCACGGGCGTGCAGGGAGACACTTCGATTCTGAACGTCACCCTCGGTAAGGGACTTTTCTACGACGTCGATTTTTACCTGAACTTTTCGCCCCTCGGACAAAGCGAGAAGTTCTCCAGCTTCGGCGGCGCGCTTCGTTGGGGCGTCCTCGAACTTCAAGCGATGCCCATCCACTTTTCGGTGCAGGCGGCGGCGAATTCGGCGAGTTTTCAGAACAAGGTGAACACCACGACCCAGAGTTTCGATCTGATCGGCGGCTGGAACTTCCAAGATCTGGTTTTCTATGGCGGCGTGGGGTTGATCCGCAGCTCGGGGCAGTTCATCGGCGGCGCCGGCGGCGTCAGCGACTCGAACGAAACCGTCACCGAGGCCATCAACGAAGCCCACACCTTCGCCGGTATCAGCGTGAAGTACGGCACGTACTTCGTCGCCGCCCAGATGGACCGCGCGACGCAAGCCGCGTACGCGATCAAATTCGGCGTGAGATACTAAGTCCGAGCTTTCTCGATGAGTTTAGTCGTCGACTTGCCGTCGATGAATTGAAGCGAGCGGACTTCGCCGCCGTAGCTTTGCACGAAGGTACCGCCGACGATTTGCTCGATCTTCCAGTCGCCACCTTTGACGAGGACGTCGGGCTTCACGGCCTCGATGATCCGGGCGGGGGTGTCTTCCGTGAACAGCACCGAGAAGGACACGCAGCCGAGCGCGGCCATGATTTCGGCGCGGTCGTTTTCGGTTTGGATGGGACGTTCGGGTCCCTTCAGGCGTTTCACGCTGGCGTCGGAGTTGAGCGCAACGACGAGCTCATCGCCCAACTGGCGCGCGGCCTGGAGGTAGCGGACGTGACCGACGTGCAAAAGGTCGAAGCAGCCGTTCGTGAAAACGATCTTACGGCCCGCCGCTTTTTTGGCGGCGATCTGTTTCAAGAGATCGTCCTCCGAAAGGAAATGGCCCACGTTACTTCAGATTCTTCTGGTGGAGTTCGAGTCCCATCCAGCGTCCCAGCAGATCGCGGCGTGAGAGCAGCGACAGCACGGGCAAGACCACGATGCCGGTCGCGAGCAGGATCGTCGAACGCAGGATCGACTTCCACGCGAAGCTCGCGGTGCCTTGAGCCTCGGCCGGGCCGAGGCGCTGATCGAAAACCCATTCGCCCGGCGTCGCGCCCAAGAAGACGCGATTCACGCACAGGTAGACCCAGCAGATCGTGCCCATGAGCGCGCCCAAGGTCATCGCGAGGACTTCGGTCGAAGCCGTCGTGATCGCCGCCACGAGGTCGATTTGCGTGACCATCAACAGGACGATCAGGCAACCGAGGAAGGCCGCGACGACGAGCATGGTGTCCAGCACGAGGGCCGACAGATCGTGACCCGAGGGACGATAGACGTATTCGGGCGGAGCCTTCAGCGCTTGGCGCGCGGCGGTCGCTTTTTCGTCTTTGAAATCCCAGTTTTGTTTTTGCAGACCCTTCAGCACTTCGTCCACTTTGGGTGTCGGTGCCGTGGGAATTTCGGTGGTCGCCGCGGGGCCGGAACGTTTCAACAAAGGCGTGCGCAGCAGCGGCTGATCCAATTTGCCGGTCTCGAGCGAGTTCAGGTCGAGCAGGTCATCCACCAGATTTTTTTCGGCGCGTGCGGACTGCTCACTTGCGGAACGACGGGCTTCGAACTTCAGATCGGGTTTCGCCGTCACCTTGGAGTCCGTTTTGGCGTCCGCTTTTTGTTCGGTTTTCGCCGCGTTTTTGGATTGGGAATGGAAACCCAAGCCTTCCGTGATCGGCTTGAACTCGAATTCTTCGAAAGGATCGTTTTCGATAGGGCCAGCCAAAGATTCCCCCAAAAATAACAAGCGGTTAGCGTCCGAAGTGTCCGGCCTCGTATTTTAGGACGCTGAGCAAAGTGATGCAAGCCGTTTCGACCCGGAGCACCTGCTCGCCGAGACTCGCAGCGTGAAGTCCCTGGGACTCAAAGGCTTTCGCCTCTTGGACGCTGAAACCGCCTTCGCTGCCGACGAAGCACCACCAGTTTCCGGGGGTGCCGGGATCGAAGCGGCGGACGACCTCGCGGACTTGGCGAGGGGTCTCCCCCTCGTAAGCTAAAAGACCCTGGTCCCCGGCCGACGGGTTAAAAGTGGCCAGCATTTCGGACAGGGGGATGGGTTTGACGAGTTTCATCAGGTCGGCGCGGCCCGATTGCTGGGTCGACGACAGGATGATTTTTTGCCAACGCTCGAAGCGGTTGTCCGAGATCTTATCGAGGCCCCGGACGAAGCTGTACTCCGAGAAGAACAGGCGAATCTCGGCGACGCCGAGCTCGACCGCTTTTTCCAAGACGCTTTCGAGAACCGGAAAGCGCGGCACCGACAGCGCCAGAATGAGGTGGGGCTTCGGCAGCGCGGGGAGCGTGCGCGTTTCGAGGCGCGTGGTTTCGGCGGAGCGTTTGCCGATCGCCGTCACCTCGACGAGATGCGCGCGGCCTTGGCCATCGAGCAGCTCGAACTTCGAACCCACGTCCTGCCGACAAACGTCGACGACGTGATGGAAAAGGTCGCCGTCGATCGTGATCCGGTCGAAACTCGGGGGATCGACCGGCAGACGGTAACGCCTCATGCCTCGGGCACCTTGCGGACCCAGTAGCCGACCCAGTCGTCGTGGTCCCAGCGCTTTTGCACCTCAACCGGAGAGACGCGGATGAAGTGCTCCAGGAAATACTCTTCGCGCTCTTTCAGGATGCCGGTCAGGAATAAATCGCCACCCGTGCGGGTCGACGCCAGCAGCTCTTTGCGCAAGTTGATCAGGACGCCGTCGATGATATTCGCGACGACCACGTCGAAGCTTTCGTGCAGCTCCTCGATTTGTTTGTCGGGAATCTCGATGGCGTCGACTTTGTTGCGGGCGACGTTTTCACGCGCCACGCGACGCGCCTCCGGGTCGATCTCGGTGCCGATGATCGGGCCGTAGCCCATCTTGCGCGCCAGGATCGCCAGCACCGCGGTGCCGGTGCCGACGTCGAGCATGGTGATCGTCTCGCCGGGAGTTTGTTTGTAGCGGCGGTGCAGGAAGCTTGACGCGATTTGGGTGGTCGCGTGGGTGCCGGTGCCGAAGGCCATGCCGGGATCGATGCGGATCGCGAACTGATCGGCGACGGGGGATTCATGCCAGCTGGGCACGATCCAGTAATCGCCGACGAGTTTGAAGGGTTCGAAACCTTTCTTCCACTCCTCGAGCCAGTCTTTGGTTTCTTCGGTGTGGAGTTCCCACTGAATCGCGCCGTCAAGGTTCGCGAGGCCTTCGTAGTAACCGGCTTGGGGCTCGGTTTCGAAGTAGGCGTCGAACTCCATCGTCCGACCGGTCAGGATCGTGGGATCGTAAGCCAGATTCGGTTGTTTGAATTGAAGGGCTTCGGAGAGTCCCGATGCTCCGCACGCGAAACTGTGTTGCGTAACGGCCTCTTCGAGGTCGGAGGGGACTTGCTTCAGACGGACGCGCAGATAAGTGTTGGCCATGCGCGCGGGAGTCTAAGGCGACCGGAAGGTCGCCGTCAATGCGGCTTAGAGGGCGCGGGGAGTTTCGGTTTCGGCCTTGGTGCGGCCGGCGGAGGCTTCGTTTTTAGGTGAGCCGATGATCGCTTTCATGGGCTGGACGTCGCGTGCCGGAACTGGAGCCGTCGGCGCCTGCGCCGCAGGGGCGGGAGGAGTCAGGGCCGGAGCTGTATTATTTACGGTGGAGGCGGCCGTTCCGGGTTGGGTAACCGCGGCGGAACTGGGTTTGCGCTTGTCGACGAAGGAGCCTTTCAGGTCGAGCACGTCTCCGCTCATCACGCCGATCTGTTCGAGCATGGGCAGTTCGTCACGGGACAGAACTTTGTATTCACGGGCGACCGCGAGGTTATCGGCGACGTAGACCACGCGGATTTGCGCGACCGGGATCGCGAGCTCACCCAGGCTTTGCGTGCCCGAAGCGTCGCGGATCGAAGTTTTGCGGATGGCCGTGACGACGAGGTTCGGCTTCAAGCCGTCCTTCGCGCCGCCGTTGATGTAGAAGTCTTTGTAGACGGGTTCATCGTCCGCGAGCGGAATGTTCCGGCGCACATCGACGATCTTCAATTCGGCCGCGCGCAGGGAGCTTTGTCCCGCAAGCACCGCCATCATTCCCAGAATCCATCCTGCTTTTCTCATCCACGAATCCTTTCATGGGTCTCGATTTGATATCGGCCGGAACCGTTTCAAACTTGAGCACCCTGGGCTCGTGGGGAGGGAAAAGCGCGACGAAAGTATCGCCGCGCGGTCGGATCAGAGGTCGTCGAAGTCGAGAGGCTTCTGTTTCGGCTGGGCTTTGGTCCCGCGCTGCGCCCGGCGCGCATCGATCGCCGCGCGGTTTTGTTTGCGGCGACTTTGGGGGCCTTCGTCTTTGTCTTTGAGTTTCATGCCCTTGAATTTGCGTCCGGCGAGTCCCTTTTTCGGTTTCTTGGGTTCGTTCTTCTTCGCAACTTTTTTCGAACCCGCGGCGGCGACTTTCGTGCCGGGAGCCGCGTCGAGCACCGTCGCGTCCGAGGCGCCTTGCGATTTTTTGGACGAAGTTTGACGCTCTTTTTTCTCGCTTTCGGCGCCGCTCATATCGGGCAGGAAGACGAGTTCACGGGCAGAGTCCTCGAGGAAAACCAGGCGGCCCTTTTCGATGTTGCCCAAGCGCAGACGGCCGATACCGATCCGTTGCAGCTTCATGACATCGAGACCGACTTTTTCGAACATCAAACGGATCTGACGGTTCTTTCCTTCGGTGATGACGATTTTGTACCAGGGGTATTTTTCTTTACCGCGGTCGATGCGCTCGACGAACTTCGCCGACACGCGGCCGCCGATGATCGAAACGCCGGTGCGGAGTTTGGTCAACGCTTCGGGTTTCGCTTCGCCCTTCACTTTCACGAGGTAGGTTTTCGTGACTTCGTTTTCGGGACGCATGACCTTCTGGGCCCAATCGCCATCGTTCGTTAGAAGCAAAAGCCCCTCCGAGTCCCAGTCCAGACGACCGACGGGGAACAGGCGCACGGGCAGATCTTCGATGTAGGGCTTCAGCGTGGGACGACCTTCGGGGTCTTCCATCGTGGTCAGGACGCCTTTGGGTTTATGCAGGATCGCGTAGACCGGGGCCGACTTCGATTTTAGGGGTTTTCCCGAAACAAGGATCTTGTCCTTCCGGGGATCCACTTTGATTCCGAGTTCATAGACGCGCTTCCCGTTGACGGTGACGCTCCCCTCGGCGATGAGGCGGTCGGCTTCGCGGCGGGACGCAAGGCCGGCGTCGGCGAGGGCTTTGTTGAGGCGAACTCTGTTTTTCGATTCCATGCGGGCTCCTGCTGTCGGCTCGGGAAAGCCGTTTTTACGGCATCCGACGGCGCGGGAGTCTCATCGACAAAGTCCAAGTTCGCGGGAAGTTGGCCGACCCCACGTGAGGGGGTGAAGGCCTTCGGGCGATCGGGATGGCGAAGTTGGTCGCGGGCGTTCAAATGCTCCAGGTCCCTTAGCAAGAGAGTGAGCATTTTGTCACCGGTAAACACCTCTTCGATGGCCGTCTGGGCCCGGAGGAAGTTCTCGTGCAGCAGTTGGGGCGAGACGGGCTCCCCAAGGCGCATCCAGTGCAGGATGCGCTCGAGCCCCTCGACGAGGCTGATGTAGTAAGGATCGGTGTCCCGACGGATAAAATGCTGCTCAATGCGTTTGAGGGCGAAGAACAGGCGCGGGAACTGCTCCAGCGGTTGCCCGTGAAAGTTCTGCAGATGCTGGAAGATGTACCCGCGGGTGGTGTTCCCATGGATGCCGTAAGGACCGGCCGAGGTCCCGTCCCGGTAGAACCGGGCGACGGTGAAGGGGCTAACCTCGAATTTGTGCATGACCGTGGGGTCAAGCTCGAGTTCGGAGTTGTAAACGAGCATCAGGTCGCGGCGCAGGGGCTCCAGGTGGCCGTTGCGCACGACGAAGCGGTGATCGTACTGGCGAATGGTGAGTCGTCCGTCCGTCCCCAGGATCAGCGTCAGGAACATGCGGTCTTTCGCCTCGATCAGGCGAAATTGGGCGCCCTCGCGCTTCAAACGGAAAGTCCAATAATTCGAAAGGATCTCGAGTGCGGTTTGATTGTTTTCGATCTCGATGACCTGCTGATCCGCGGGCCAATCCAGGGCATCCAGCATGGACGCGCCTTCCGCGGCGATCAGCGAGGCGCCGCCCGTACCGAAGAAGCTTTCCAGCAGCGTCCGACCTTCACTCGTCAAATCTTTTCTGTTCTGTTGCCAGTGGGGATAAGTGAGGGCCGAGTCAAAAAACGATTGAAGCGCGTCTGCTTCCAACTCTTCTTGCGGATCGAACAGATATTGGAAATAATTTTTGTATGTCAGCGCCACGGGGGACAGCTGATTCTGCGGACTGCTCAGGAATTTGAGGAACTCGCCAACCGTGGCCATATCAGGACGATAAGAACGCGTCATGGAGGAGTCAATGTCTAAGGAACTCGACCCGTCGCTCTTTGGTGAAGGTGCTTGGGCCGCGCCCCGCGCGGTGGAAAAGCCCAGAACCACCGGATTCGATGCCGTGGGACACGTGGAGCAGAAGGTCGCCGATTTGCGCGTCCAACTCCGTGAGATTAAGGAAGAAGTGAGCCGTTTCGGCCGTGATATGGAAGCGCTGAAGACCTCGAGCCACAACAAAATGGAAAAGCTCGCCCAGCAAGTGGCGCGTCTGGAAGGGCTTCAGGGCAAAGTTCACCAGGAAGTGACGACCCGGATTTCGCAGATGCACACGCGTTTGGCGGATCGTCAGTCCGTGGATCTGAAGGTTCAAGAGATGATGGATCGCCACCAGGCCCTCATCCGCAGCGCCGAAATGCGCATTCAGCAAATGCAGAAGATCCTGAACGAGAAAGAAGCGATGCTCCTTTCGGCGCAGGTCTCTTTGGTCGAAGCCAAAACCGAAATCTCGCGCCTGAAGCGGATGTAAAATGCAGTTTGATCTGAGCGTCGCGGCCGACGGACGGGCCTTGGTCGATTTTCCGGTCTTTGAATACTCACGTGCGGGCTTCGACAAGGTCGCGCGCGAACTGGAGTCGAAGTTGGGACTCGCGGCGCTGGCCGGGGGCGCCGCACCCGCGGTCGCCGCCGACGAATTCGCGCTTCAATACTCGGGTGGTTTTGAGTTGCGCATGGGCCGCGCTTCGTTCGCTTTGATCTGCCCGACACCGCTGCGCCAATACGAAACCGCGATTCGCCTGAAAACGGAAATGCGCTGGAAGCCGGAATGTCGCGTGTATGCATGGGCACCGGTCAGCGACGAGGTCGAAGAGCTCGTCGTGATTTTGTACCGGACGCTCGCTCTGCTTCTTCACCAATCGCCCGAATACGAAGTGGAAAATCCGGACGTGTTATCCGAATCGGTCGACCACTTGAAACAAGTGATCGCGGCGATTCGAAACGGCGACGACTGGGCGGTCGAAGATGTGCATAACATCTACTTCAACGTCGCCGGCGCTAAACCCGACGTCGTTCCGGCCGTGTGGAACGAAAAGTTCCTGAAACTCGCTGGCGATGCGGGCCGCGCGCTGACCGCGCATAATCAAAGTCACAATATTCAATAATCTGAGTGTCCGGGCGCCCTTCGGACGCCGGGCCGGACCCGTGGCCGCCGAACGTGCGGTGTGGATCGGTGCGTGGTTTCGATTTTGGAGGAGGGGAGAAGGCGCGCAACTCGCGCGCTTCTTCTTCCTGAAAGGAACTCCTATGACTCCCAAACAGAAACGTATCGTTAAACTTGCGACCTTTGCGCTCATCGCGATTCAAGGTCTTGGCACCCTCTACGCCGTCTCGACACTCCTCTCGATTCCGCAGTACGGACTGGAAATGAACTACGTGTCGATCGTGCTGGGAGCCGCCGTTTGGCCGGTGATGGTCGGATCGGCTGCCTTCACAAGCTTGCGCTTTTTGTTTCAGGATAATCACTACGGTTGGATGGGGCTTGTCACCGTCGCGGTCGTGACGTTGCCGAGTCTGTGTTTCCCGGCGTCGGCGGTTTTACTTTACGTTCTGTTGAGTCCCGCCGTTCGTACGTCGATGCTCAAAAAGATCGACGCCGAATGGGGACTTTCCGAAACGGCAGAGACTCCCGAGAAAAGTCAGGGCAACTAACTGCCGCTCAGGCGGTGACGCAGTTTAGGCAGAGTTTTTTGATCGAGGACGGCGTTCACCTTTGCGGGATCGTCCGTCTTCAGTTCGAGCCACTCTTCGGCGGCTTTCTTCGTTAAAAATATTGGTGTGCGGTCGTGACCCGTGCGAGCGACATCCGGGAGTGGCGTATCGGTGATGAGTGCCGCCGAATTCATCGACTTTCCTGTCTTGTCTTTCCACGTATCCCAAAGGGTCGGGACGTAGAGAATCTCTTCTGACTCGGGAGTGAATTCGACTTCGAGGTTTTCCGGCCCCGGTTCGCTTTTCGGGCGATCGGGATAGGTTTCGCGTGGCACGAACTCGTAAAAATTCCGAACGCTCAAGACGCCATGGCGTTGGCCGAGCAGATTTCTCCACCACGGGACGTTGTAAAGCGCGTCCCGTCTTGCGTTGTAACAGCCGTGAAATTTGAGATCGAAGTTTTCGTCTTTGTCGTGCGGGCGAAGCAGGTAGCGGACGGGGATGACGATCTTTTCGCCGTCGCGGTCCGTGCCGACCATCGAGGTGAATGCGCGCGGAAACACGCGATCAAAATCGACGATTTTCTTTTCGCCGTCCTTATCCGCGACGGCATCCAGAATGCCTTCGTGCCTTGCGAGCTCACTGGTCAACTTTTCGATTTTATTGAGCGAGACGCGTAGATCGTTTTCGGCTTTCTTTGTCGTCTTCACCGCGAGTTTCGTGCGAGAGTCATCACGACGGGCCACCTGTTTCAGAATCTCTTCGCGCAAACGTTCGGCTTCGTCCCGATGCCACGTCAGGATGGCATCGCGGCCGCGTTTTTCGGACTCGGTCTTCGCGCCTTCCAGAAAATCCATCTCTAGGCCCACACCCAGCAGAAGTTTTTCGCCTTCCATGCGGCGGACGAATAGTTCCGTGTAATCGTCAGTCTGAATGCGCGCGGCGAACAGAACGCCCAGTTTTTTCGCTCGTTGCTGAATGATTGCCGAAAAGCACATGGGAGAGCCTCCGGCTGGAAGTCTATGCCGGAGAAAACGGTGCGTGCAATTACAGTTTGTTGAGGCGATCGAGGAAGCGGACCGGCTCTTCGAATTCGGTGAGCGTCAGGTCCTTGCGGAACTCGCCCTTCGCGTCGATCAGGACGACCCACGGCAGTCCCAGGATTCCGTAGCGTTTTTTGTAGATCGCGAGCTGTTCGGAGTCGCGAGTCGCGTCGAAACGTAGACGTACGAAGTTTTGGGTGGCGTCGATCACGCGGGGATTCACGAAGGTGATGCGGTCGAGCTCGTGGCAAGCCGCGCACCAGTCGGCGTAGAAATCGATGACGACGGGTTTGCCTTGGCGTTTCGCTTCGTTGATCGCTTGATCGTTCAAATCTTGCCAGATGATTCCGGGGACTTTGTCGCCCGCCATGGGAAGTCCGCTCATCGATTGGCTCGACAGCATCGGGCGCAGATCGAAGATCCCGACGATCATCAGGAAACTTCCGAACATGAGCATCGCCCAGCCCGCGCCCTTCGCGATTTTTTGGAACGGGGACTCGATGGTCTTTTGGAACGCGCCACCCAGGCTTCCCAGAATGATGAGGCCGACCGCGAGCGCGATGTCGAATGTCCGCTGGGGCATGAGCAGTTCGAGGTGATAGTAGAACGCGCCCAACATCAAAAGGCCCGAGACGTTTTTCACGCCGTTCAACCAGCCGCCGGATTTCGGAAGTTTCTTCGAGAGATTGGTGAAGAGTCCCAACGCCAAGAAGAGTTGCCCCATTCCGAACGCGAAGACGAAGAGAAGTGAGAAGCCGAGGAGCAGGTTTTGCGACTGCGCCACGTACGCGAGGATCCCCACGAGGATCGGGCCGACGCAGGGACTGGCGACGATGCCGCTGATGAGGCCCGTGACAAAGGCGCCGAGATTTCCGCTCAGCGAATGGCCTTTACCGAGGGCGCGTTGCAGGCGGTGGGGGACTTCGATCTCGTAGAATCCGAAGAGCGAAAGCGCCATCGCGAGGAAGACCGCGCAAACCGCCCCCAGTACCCACGGCGAACTCATCGCTGAACCGAACAGCGCGCCGGTGCTGGCCGCAAAGACGCCGAGAATCGAGTAGGTCGTCGCGATCCCGAAAACGTAAGCGAGACTCCGCAGAAAACTTTGCGCGCGCGTGCGGCGCTGCGAATCCTTCGCGAGGACCGCGAGCGTGATCGGGATCATCGGGAAGATGCAAGGCGTGAAGCTCGTCAGGATCCCCGCGATGAAAACGAAGAAGAAGGTCCAGCCAAGACCGCGCGAGAAGGCCTCTTCGAAACTCTGTTCGAACATGCCCGCCGATTGCGGATTGGCGGGGAGAGCTTTCGCGGGTTTCGCGTCACCCTTGATCGAGTAGTTCAGTTTGATCGGAATCGTTTTCGGAAAAAGACAGAAGGTTTTCGTGCAGGCTTGGTACGTCAGGTTCAGTTCGAGGACGCCATCACGGTTCGGCGATTTCGGAACGCCGATCGCGGCGGTCAGCGTGGCTTCGTCGATGACGCCGCGACGCTGGCGTTTCGAGAAGTCGTCGTAGAACTCCTGAATCGGCGAGATGTGGTACTTCGCGACTTGGAAGCCTTCGTCTTTGGCGGTCGTGATTTTGAATTGATCTTCGTACGCCTTATATTCAGGCAGAAGCTTCAGCTTGATTTGCACTTCGACGATCTGCTCGGGCTCGATCTCGGAAGGATTGAGTTTTGCGGTGACGGTGAGGGGATCGACTTCCATCCGATGTGCGGCGGCGTTCTCGCCTTTCACAAACGGGTTTGCCTTCTGCGCGTGCGCAGGTGCCATCACGACGGCAAGGCTAACTAATAGAGTCGCAAGCACGGTTCCCATGTCCCCTTCTCTTCGGCGGAGTGGATTCTCAGTATAACCCGGATTCGAGGGCTGGACCAGACTTTGGGCGGTCTTTTGCGGTGCGGGCTTCACAATTGTGAAAGTGCCCGGCGCGGCGAACGTCCAGAAAACCGTCTAGGTTTCCCGCGTCGCCTTATTTCGAAATGGGGACCTGCCGAAAGAATAGTCGAGAGGTACCACATGGGTTTTGTAGGAATTCTCGTCGTCTTCGGAACGGTCTTTGGCGGCTTCGTCATTGCTGGCGGTCATATGTCCGTCATCCTGAAAGCCGCGCCGATCGAGATGTTGATCATCGCCGGTGCCGCTTTGGGTGCATACCTGATCGCGAATCCGATGAAGACCATCAAAGCCGGCGTTAAAATGAGCATCCACGCGATGACCGCGAAAGGTCCCGCGAAACAGGATTACGTCGAGCTGTTGCAGATGATGTTTCAGCTGTTCCAGTTGTTCCGTAAAGACGGACCCCAGGCGGTGGAAAAACACATCGAGACTCCGGACAAATCGGAAATCTTCAATGCATATCCCAGCTTCATGAAGAACCACCATGCGGTGCACTTCCTTTGCGATACCATGAAGATCACGCTGTCGGCGGATCTGTCGCCGTACGATGTCGACGATCTTTTGGACGGCGATATCAAGGCGATCCACTCGGAAGAACATGCGGCCCAGCACGC
Organism: Pseudobdellovibrionaceae bacterium; assembly: GCA_019637875.1. Lineage (NCBI taxonomy): Bacteria > Pseudomonadati > Bdellovibrionota > Bdellovibrionia > Bdellovibrionales > Pseudobdellovibrionaceae > Pseudobdellovibrionaceae bacterium. The sequence continues at coordinate 481,467 of JAHBUW010000001.1, forward strand.
GGTGCAAACCGTCGCGGACGGGTTTCCTGGACTGGGGATCGTCGCCGCGGTCTTGGGTATCGTGAAAACGATGGATCACTTGACGGAAGGGACGGAAGTCATCGGTCGCTTGGTCGCATCCGCCCTGGTCGGAACGATGCTCGGGGTCTTCTGCGCCTACGGTTTGATCGCGCCCACGGCGTCGAAAATCGGCGCGGATGCGGATGCCGAAGGTCGCTATTTGAGCGTCATTAAGGCCGCGTTGATCGCACTGCAAAAGGGCGCACCGCCGCTCGTTTGCGTCGAGTACGCTCGCCGCACGATTCAACCTGAAGAGCGCCCCAGCTTCGAAGAACTCGACAAGGCGACGAAAGAAATCAAGAAGGCCGCGTAATGGCAGCAGAGAAGAAGGGTCAGACGATCGTCATCAAGAAGATCTACAACGCCGCCGGGCACCACGGCGGTGCTTGGAAGGTCGCGCTTGCGGATTTCATGACGGCACTGATGGCCTTCTTCCTCGTCATGTGGCTGCTCGGTCAATCCACGCAAACCAAAAAAGCGGTTTCGGATTACTTCTCTACGCCGTCGGTCATTGAATACAGCTTCCAGAATTTCGGGGTGGAGCTCACTCTCGAAAAACTGTTCCTGGATCTATTGAGCGAGCCGCTGAAGGCGTTCCAAAGCTTCCTGGAGCCCATCGACAAGACACCGAACGTTTTCGACTTTGGATCGCAGAAGGTCGTCGCGGCTTACATGGCCGATCAGATCGGGGACATCGCGAAGAACGTGTCGATCACGCCGGACGGGATCGAATTCGACATCATCGACAGTGAGATGTTCATTCCGGGAACCGCGACGCCGAACGAGGGGTTTACGCGGATCATGACGCAGATGAAAGCCGTGACCGAAGGTCTGGCGGATTCCACCGTCGCGATCGAGTCACGTCTGTGGAACGAAAGCGTGCCGGGCAGCGATCACGGGCAGGCCAAGAACGTGGCGACCGAACGTTTGTCGTTGATTCGCGCGAAAGTGCAGTCGACGTTCGAAAATCCGTCGAACGACATCGCGGGCAGCACCAACGTGCAATCGAAAAAGGGGTTCGTCGAAGGGCAGGGCACGCGTCCCGCCGGGATGATCCACTTCAAGATCCAGCAGAAGCCCCAGCGTGCGGACGGCAAGCCGACCAAGAAGTTGGAAACGCTGTTCGGGGCTTCCGATCCTTCGATGAACGTCTACGACAACTTCGTGAAGCAGGTTTCGGGGCAGAAAAAACGCCAAGCCGCGAGCGAAGAAGACTCCACGCAAAAAGAAGAGTCGCGCGAGCAGTAAGCGCGAACACTAAAACGTCGCGCTTATTAGCACGAGCATTAGAAAGTCGCGCTGAATCTCAGGAAAAAGAAGGGGCCGGCGCGGCTGCCGAATTGTCCGCTGGCGCTGTTGTAGGTCCCGACGAATTCGTACTTCAATCCCGCCAAACGGTAACCCAGGCTCGCGACCACGTCGAAGTAGTTGCTGAAGTCCGGATCGCTCAACATATTGTAGCCGAAGCCGGTGAGCATCGTGAAGTCCGTGGCGAGTTCCCATTCTTTTTCGAAGCCGTAACGGATGGAATCGTAGCCGGTGCCTTCCCAGTTTTCGATTCGGTCGTACATCACGTGATACTTGAATAGATTCAGATCGAGGCCCGTGATCGCGCCGTTGCGCGTGCCCGCATTGTAATAGCGGTTGAAGTCGTAACGTGCCGTCAGGTCGGCGTTGGACGTGAAGATGAAGCGGTAAGCGGCGAAAAGGCGCAGATTCACGGAATCATCCGTGCCCGTGAACTTCACGTTCGATCCCCAAAGGCCGAGCTGGAACTGCTCCCATTTGTAGCCGAGCGTCGTTTGCACGACGGGGGAGCCTTCGGTTTGCGTGAGTCCCTGTTCGACGTGATTCGTCGCGATGGCGACGCGTGCGAAGAGCTTTCCGGGTTGGAATTCGTCTTTGGCGGTGGTGCTTTGGGCATGGACACGCGCGCAGCAAAGCGACAGCGCGACCAATATCATGACTCCGGAAAACCGGGACCGAGGGCTCATCCCTTAAGTCTAATGTGAAGGCGTGGCCGTTTGGCAGAGCCGGGTCGCGAAATCCCACGCAAGCTGGACTTTGGTGAGGCGACCCGCTACATTCGGTGCCCATGTCACTCGCGACTCCTTGGAAAGACGTTACTTTCGTGGCCTTCGATACCGAAACTTCGGGCGCTTTTCCCGTGGGTTTTGAGATCGTCGAGATGGGCGCGGTCAAATGGAAGAACGGTCAGATCCTCGATCGGTTCCAAGCGCTGATCAAACCCAGCGTCCCCATGGGGGAAGAGGTCATCAAGATCCACGGCATCACGAACGAGATGGTCGCCGATGCGCCGCCTTTGAGCGAGGTTTTACCGAAGTTCATGGAGTTTCTGGGCGACGCGGTGATCATCGCACACCATGCGCCGTTCGATCTGGGCTTTTTGGTTTACGATTTGGAGCGCGCGGGCCTGAAGGTGCCGACCACGCCGGCGCTGTGCTCGAGTCTGCTCGCCCGTCGCATGATCACGGAAAGTGAAAACCACCGCCTGCAAACCTTGGTGAAGGTGCTGAATCTCGGCGAGAACACCGCGCACCGTGCGCTCGACGATGCGGAATCGTGCCAGCGCCTGAGCGAGATCATCTTCGCCCGCGTGGGTGCGGACGCGACGCTTGCGGAAATCACCAACAAGATGGCGAAGCGGGTCGTCTGGAGCGACTATACGCTTTTGAACTCGGGCCAAGAGAATCTGAAAACCTTGGTCGAAGCGGTTCGTAGCAAAAAAGACGTCGATTTCGTCTATGGTGGCGGCTCGAACAAAGGCCTCACCCGGCGTATGACCCCCATCGGCGTCGTCCGCAACCCTGATGGCGACTTTGTTCAGGCCATCTGCCATATCGACCGCGCCAGCAAACGTTTCTACGTCGGCCGCATGACGGATCTGCAAATCGTTTATTAGATTACTTATCTTTGGGCAGCGCCCGATTGATCGCTTCCGCGAGTTCGTGGAAGTAGTCCTTCTCGCGGAACGTGATGAAACGTTTGTTCTTGGGGTTCTCGCCGACGGAGTTCAGGTAGTTGCAGGCGTGATAGATGGGGCCGGCGATCCGGTGCGAGACGAGCAGCAGGAAGCTCATGATGATGAAGCTGACGGCGACGAGCACCATGACGAACCAGGGGAACATCAGGGAGTGCAGGCCTTCGATGGCTTCGACGAGATTCGCTTCGGTACCGCGTTTTTCGATCACGATCTGCGAAACCTGGAACAAGAAGAACGTCTCGTAGAAATAGAAGAGTGCGGTGACGATGACGATCAGAAGCAGGCCCTGCACCATCACGCTGAGCTGGAAGCGGGGATTGATCAGGAGGATGCGACGGCGATTTGCCGCCGCTTTGGCTTGCTCGATGATCGGATCGCTTGCGGTACCGGTTCCGGTGCTCTTCTTGGTGTCGTCGCCCACGGTTTTCATCTCGTCCTCGGGTGATTTGTATTAAGCGGAGTGTCTCGCGTTCGGGTCCGGAGAGGGCAGCGCTTCCACCGGCGTTTCGCGACCGACCTCGGGCGCGGCGGGCGCCAAAGGACCGCGCAGTTCCGTCATTTTGTCCTGAATCTGGCGATGCAAGGCTTCGAGCTGTTTGAACTCGTCCTTCGCGCGGAGTTTCAGCGGTCGCATGTCCTTGCCGCTCTCCAGATTGCGTAAGGTCTCGAGCATGGAGCGCTCGAAAGCGTAAATGGGACCCGCGATCTTATGTGAGATGACTTTCCCCACCGTGAAGAGACCGAGCGAGAAACCGACGCTGATCAGGGCGAAGACCTGCGCGAACGGCATCACGTACTTGTCCAAGCGGGGATCGTTCTCGCCCAGCAGGTCGATCAGCGCGACGCGGATGTAGGTGAAGCTGAAAACCATCGTCACGAGCGAGATTCCGAGGCCGACCCCGAGCAGGATCGCGCAGTATTTGAGCTGGAATTTCTTGTTCACCCAGTACTGCTTGCGGATGTTGTTTTCGGGCCAAATCAAGTCGCCGTCCTTGAAGACGCCGATCAGGATCAGGGCGTAGCCGACCCACTGAAGGGCGTCCGCGACGTTGAAGACCGGGGACTGCCATCTTTCATTGCCGATGACGATGAAGTCGACGACTTCGCCCCACAGGATGCGGTCCGTGACGTTCCCCATGATGCCGCCGAGGACGATCGACAGACCCGTGCGGAGTTTCATGGTTTTGATCGGGAGCAGGAATTGGATCAAGGCGTAGATGCAAACCAGGAACGCGCCGGCAGTCGACAGCGACACGATCCGCAGGAATTCCGGCAGATTCGAGAACAGCCCGAGCATCGCGCCTTTGTTATGGTGAAGTACGAAATGCAAATACTCGTACTGCGAGACGGTGCCTTGAATACCGACGGCCCACATCTTCGACAGACGATCGAGCGCCCACGTCACCGCTAACGGAAAAAATACGACAACCCAGTCTTCTCTTCTCATGCCCCTTCAGGTTAAGGGCGTTGCCTTGGAACCCGCAATGGCGGTCTGATTTCGGCCACTTGTTTTGGCCGTATAGAGGGCTCGGTCTGCACTTTCGACAATCTGGGCTGGATCTTCGGCGTGATCCGGATACGCGGCCAGACCCAGACTTAAATGGAGGCCGAGCTCCGCGCTCGCCTTCAGTCGTAGGCGTTCCGCGACTTCGAAGGCTTCTTCGGTTCCAGCTTCGGGCAGCAGAATCGCGAACTCGTCGCCGCCGTAGCGGCAGACCCAGTCAATCGCGCGCACGCTTTCGGTGAAGAGGCGCGAAAGTTTGCGCAGTACTTCGTCGCCGTAGCTGTGTCCTTTCTCGTCGTTCATTTCTTTGAAGCGATCGAGGTCGATCATGAGGAGGGAGTAAGGACGGCGATGCCGGCGGGCGCGGCTGGATTCGCGCACCATCTGTTGCAGGAATCCGCGGCGATTCCAAAGGTGCGTGACCGGATCGGTCAGCGAGAGCTCTTGCCAGTATTGGCGGTCTTTCAACACGCGGGTCATCGCGAGCCCCTCGAGGACCGATTGGCGCAGCTCTTCGACGGCCCAAGGTTTGCGCAGGACACGGTGCGCGAGGTCGCGGTTCAAAAATTGAATCAAGTCCGCTTCGGTCAGTTGTCCCGAGATCACCAGCCGCGCGGTGGTGGGCCAGTTGGCGCGGGCCTTCGCGAGCACTTCGAGCGCGCGTCCGTCCGCCAGCTGCAAATCGCAGAGAAACAGATCCGGCGCGGCCGCCTGAAAAATTTCGGACGAGGACGCGAAAAGCGCGTAATCGTAATCCGGCCCCAACGCGCGGGTGAGCGCCCGGTGCTGATCCGTATCATCATCAAGAATCATAAGAGTTAGACGCCGGACCCCGGATGCCATTCACAAAATTGAAGCGTTCCGCGCGCCACTTGGCAAGCCTCACGATCACCAGTAGCGTGGATGGATATGCTGCGAAATTTTTTGATCCCCGCGATGCTCGTTTCCGCTTCCCTTTTTCATTTTAACGCTCCCGCACGTGCGACCGGCGTACTGGAGAACGACTTTCGCGCTCGTTTGAAGTCCGCAAAGCTGAAACCGGAAGATTTCGGCGTGATGATTGGCGAAGTCGGAGCCGAGGCTTTGCTCAGCCTGAACGCCGAGCGCCCCATGATTCCGGCCTCGATCACGAAGCTCGTGACCGCGGCTTCTTTCTTGAAACACTATCCGCCCGGAACCAAGTTTAAAACTCAGCTGGTCGCCGACGCGAACGTCACAGGGGCGACGCTCAAGGGGAGTCTGTACCTGAAAGGCGCGGGCGATCCGGCGTTCGTATCCGAAACGATGTGGTTTCTGGTCAACGCCTTCACCCGCACGGGCGTCACGCAAGTCGACGGGGATCTGATCGTCGACGACAATCTGTTCGATAGCCTGCGCTACGATCCGTCCCGTCAGGCGGACCGGGTGGATCGCGCCTACGATGCGCCCACGGGGGCGATGTCGTTCAATTGGAATTCGGTCAACATCTTCGTGCGACCGGGAGCCAAGGCCGGGGATGCCGCGCGCGTTTGGCTGGATCCGGAAAACGAGTACGTGCGTCTGCGCGGAAGCGTGAAGACCTCGGGGAAGGGCGTGAACGTCAATATCGACCGCGATTTCGATAAAAAGTCCGGTCAGGACGTGATTCATGTTTCGGGTTCGATCGCTCCCGGCGCCAATGAGTACGTACAGTTCAAAAACATCACGAGTCCTGATCTGTGGGCGGGGGCGAATCTGAAATCCTTCCTGGCCCAGCGCGGGGTTAACGTGAAAGGGAAGGTTCTGCCCGGCCGCGCGCCGGAATCTGCGAAAGTTTTGGCCGAGGCGGAGTCCAAACCGGTCGAGCAGATCGTCGCGGATATGAACAAGTTCTCGAACAACTACGTGGCCGAAATGTTGACGAAACATCTGGGCCTGCTGCGCCAGAAACCCGGGACCATCGCGGGAGGTATGAAGGTGATCGAAGAGGATCTGCAGTCGATCGGGATCGGCAAGGACCAGATGCTGCTGACGAATCCTTCGGGGCTGACGCGTGACAATCGCATCACCGCCCAGGCGATGTGGACGCTTCTCAAAAGCGTCGAAACCGACTTTCAAAGTTATCCGGAGTTCGTGGCCTCGCTGCCGATCAGCGGGATCGACGGAACACTCAAGAAGCGGATGAAGGACAACGGTGGCGAGCGCCAGGTCCGGGCCAAGACTGGACTCTTGACCGGAGTGATCGCGCTGGCCGGTTACGGCGCTGGCAAAAAGACCGGAAAAGCGGTGCCGTTCGTGTTCATTTACAACGGGAATGCCGATGGAGCTTTAGTGAGGTCCGTCGTTGATCGTTTCGTGGTGGAAAAGATCGTGAACGGCGAGGAACTTCAGAAGGTTCAGTGATGTTGAAGCGCGGATTGATTTTCAATTTAGCTCTCTCGATCGTGCTCTCCTCCGTGGCGAGCAGCTCGGGCTTCGCTTGGCAGCGCTATCCCGATAGCGAGGCGAAAGGCGAAGAACTCATTCCGGGCCTCGCACCGGGTGGGCCGGGGACCGAGGGTCCCGATGCCGACATCGAATTGACCAAAGAAGATCTCGATACGCCCGTGACCCATCAAGAGATTGAAGGGGATCGCAATCTGACCTCCGCGCGTCCGTGGCGCGCTTCGGATTTTACCAATCAAAAAGGGGCGCTCGGTTGGAATGAAACCGCTTTCGCGATCCCGCGCGGGCTGGAGCCGAACGTGGCGTTCTGGCTCGACATCTACACGAAGTACACGACCGATCAGGGCGTCGTTCACGATGCCGAATACATCGACCTCGTTTACGAAGTCCTCGATTTCACGCCCATCATGATGCGCACGGATATCAACATCTTCAAAAAAGAGCGCATGAAGACCCAACGGGTGAAAGAGGCGAAAGAGCGCGTGAAGGCGCTGCTGAAGAAGTTGAACGACACCACCGATCCCGAATCGCTGAGCGCGGACGAGCGCAAGATCTGGGACTACTTCACGAAATTCGACAGCAAGAAAAAATTCTCCGAGGCGATGGATAAAGATCGCATTCGCTTCCAATTGGGGCAGCGTGACCGCGTGATCCAGGGGATCTTCTTTTCGGGACGTTACCTGGAGGACTTTGAAAAGGTCTTCAAAGAGGCGGGCCTGCCGATCGAGCTTTCGCGACTGCCTTTCGTGGAATCTTCGTTCAACGTGATGGCGCGATCGAAAGTCGGCGCGAGCGGTCTGTGGCAGATCATGCCCTATACGGCCCGCGGCTACATGATGATGAACAAAGCCATCGACAAGCGGAATCACCCGGTCGAGGGCGCGAAGATGGCGGCGAAGCTTCTGCGCGACAATTACCGCATGCTGGGCATGTGGCCGCTCGCGGTGACGGGTTACAACCACGGTCCCACCGGCGTTCTGCGTTTGACCAAGCTGCACAAATCCAAAGAGATCGGCGATCTATTCCCGAAGGGCGCGAAGAAACGCCTGGGATTCGCGTCGCGGAACTTCTACGCGAGCTTCATGGCGATCCTGGAAGTCGAGCGCAACGCCCCCAAGTATTTCGGCAATGTGCAGTGGTCGCAGCCCTTGGCTTCGGTCGACGTGAAGTTGCCATTTGCCATAAAGTATAAGGACGTTTTGCGTTGGTTTGAGGGCGACGACCACCGTGCGCAAATCTTCAATCCGCACATCACCTTCGACGCGCGCAAAGGAAAATTTCCCCTGCCTCCGGGCGCGTTGATCTCGGTGCCGATTTCGAAAAAAGACCAAATCCTAGGCGAATTGAAGGATGCGAAATCCTTTAAGCGGCTGAGCGAAGGTCAATAATCCCTACTGGCCACACCCCCTGAACTTGCAGTAAACCCAAACCGTGAAAGTCGCGGTTTTGGGTGCGGGCGGTTTTGTCGGACGGGCCCTTCTTCAAAATAATCTTGGCATCGACTGGGTCGCCGTCCAGCGCGGGGAGCCCTCGCAGCTCGTGCGCGAGCATTGCGAGTGGCGGAGCTGCGACCTGCTCGATCCGGTCCAGACCGAGATCGCGCTCGCGGGAATCGACGTCGCGGTCTTTCTGGTGCACTCGATGGCGCCACGGGGGATCGAACTTCAGGGTTATTTTCAAGACATCGATGCGCTGATCGCCCTGAACGTCGCCGAAGCGGCCCGCGCGCAGGGGGTAAAGAAGATCGTCTATCTGGGCGGGCTTCTGCCCGCGAACCACCACCTGTCACCACATTTGGAAAGCCGCTTGGAGGTCGAAGAGATTTTGCGAACGGCGGGGTGTCCCGTGATTTCCCTGCGCGCGGGAATCGTGATCGGCGCGCAAGGATCTTCTTTCGCGATGATGTCCAAGCTGGTGCGGCGTTTGCCCGTTATGCTCGCGCCGTCGTGGACCGCTTCGAAGACGGAAGCGGTCGCCCTCGAGGATGCGGTCCACGCGCTGCTGGAAGCCGTGCGTATGGAGGTTCCCGACCACCGCGTTTTCGATCTCGGGTCGGGTGAGCCGTTGAGTTATCGCGAGCTCATGTGCGTGACCGCCGATCTGATGGGGTTGAAACGTCGAATTTTGCCGGTGCCGTGGTTGAATCCGCGCATGTCGGTGGCGTGGGTCAGCTTGATCACCGGCGCGAAGCGTGAACTAGTGCGTCCCCTCGTGCAGAGCCTGCTCGAAGATATGCTACCGCGTGAGACTCACCGGTTTCCCGGTCGACGGCCGCCGACACCATTGCGAGAAGTTTTGAAACAGGTTTTGGACGCCGAAAAAAATCCCGCGCGAAGGGTTCCCTTGAAGAAGAAACCGCGCTTGCCGCACTGGGGTTTTCAAACGCGCATCGTGAACCGGTTACCTTACCTCGAGCACTTCAATGAGTTGCAGACGGGGCGCGCCTACTTCCATTGGCTAGGACAATTTTTGCCGGGTCTGGTGCGCGTACGCCCGGTAACGGCGGATAACTTTCGGATCTTTTTCGGTTTCTTGCCAAAGGCTTTTTTGATTTTGAAACGACATCCGGAGCAGGAGCGGCCCGGCTTAGCGGTTTTTGAAATCGAGCAGGGCTTGCTGGTGCGTCGGGGCGACGCCGAAGGGCCGAACTCCTTGCAAAGCTTTTCGTTTCGTCGCTCGCGCGAGGCCAAACTGTCCTTGGGAGTCATCGAAAACTACTCGCCGCGCCTGCCGCGCTGGACATATCGATGGACCCAGGCCCTGGCGCACGGGGTGGTCATGAGGCTTTTTGCGCGCCATTTGTCGAGTCGGTACCATCAGCCGGTCCGGTCACCGGTTGAGGAACGTCTGGTTCGGAACATCTCGGATCAAGAATCCCCGGGTCCCCACCGATAAAAAGTCGATGTTTGCCACAAGGATGCTGGCCATTGGATCACTGCTCTGGGGGATGAGCGCGTTCGCGCAATCCTCCGCCGCGCGTTTGGATTACGCCGGCCGTCTTTTTGATCAAAACGGAAATCCTTTTTCGGGCGTGATTTCGGTCCGCGCCGACATTCGCGTGACGGTCGCGGGATCGCCTTGCGTTCTTTACCGCCGCGAGCAGATGGCCGGGGCCGCCGATCAGGTGCACACCGACGGTGACGGGCAGTTCAATGTCGTCATCCGGACGGGCGTGGATACCGTCGATCCCACAGAGTACGAAGCGGCGGGTTTGGGGTCGATTCTTTCGTTGACGCAGATTACGCCGCTCAGTTGCCAGGGCGGCGGCTTGAGCTTCGTTCCCAGCTCCAATCCCGAACGGATCGTCGAAATTTCCGTTTCGTTGAACAACGGCACCACGTGGGAAGTCGTCGATGAACAGCTGGCGAGTCCGGCGGCACAAAGCTTCGACACGATGGCCTTCGCGGGATACCCCATCGCGAACTTCGTTTACGACAACGGCGACGGTAAGATCACGCGCGCGAAAGTCGAGACCCTTCTGGATTCTCCGTACTCGGCGAATTTGCGCGACTTCGCGACCAGCGGGACGTTGGCGGTCTCTTCGCTGAGCCTGTCGAGCTTCGGTACGTTGGGAAGCTCCGTCGTCAGTCGTGACTACGCGAATGAAAACTTGGCGGGTGCCGACGCGACCTCGCTTGGAACCTTGGGCGCGGGGGATGCCAACCAGTTCATCATGTGGGATGGAACGAAGTGGGTGGCCGGTGCGCCGCCCGCCACGGCCACGGCGGGCCTGACCGGACATCTACAATTCAATTCGGGCGGTACACTCGGGGCTTCCGCGAACCTGAATTGGAATAACGTCAACGCTTACTTGGGCGTCGGTACGCCGTCGCCCGGGACGGCCTTGCACGTCCGCGGTGACGGTCCACCGGTCACCGTGCAGGTCGCTAACGTCAGTTCACGTATGCTGCGATTCCAAAACAGCGCGGGGGCCACGCTCGCCGAGCTCGGTTCGAATGCGACTTACCCCTTCGCGATTTATCCCGGGGCCGCGGGCACGCCGAATCTATTCATGCACGCGGACGGGCGGGTCGGTGTCGGGGACAGCTCCATGCCCATCAACGAGACCTCGCTTTACGCCAATCGCCTGACGACGAATCCCGTCGTCGATCAGAACGCGGGGGCCTACTCGGCGTTTCCGACGTATTCGGCTAGCGGGAGCGCGAACGTCCGTGGGTTGTTCGCTAACGTCTCGCCCCAAGCGAATTCGGGAGTCGTCGCGAGCGGCGTGCAGATGGGGGCCGAGACTCGGGCCGTCGTGGAAGCTCCCTCCGCCGGCAATTTCAATTTTTTGACGGGACTGCGGACTTCGGCGGGATCGGCCACCGGTTATTCCGGCACCATCGGTTACGCGATCGGCTTGCAGGTTTCACCCGAGCGGGGCTCGGGCGTCATCGGGACGCTGATCGGCATTCAGATTGACGGCAATTCCGGGAGTGCTTCGGTGTTGAACGAATACGGTTTGATGCAAGTTTCGTCTCAGGCACGGAATGAATTCGGCGGGCGTTTGGCGATTGGAACGACGAACGTCTCGAACCCTTCGATCTTGCTCGTTGAGCGCCAGCAAAACGCGGACACGAGTATCTTAGTTCGCAATCCCGGCACCGGATTGGCGGCGCGGGCGGGAATCAACTTCGAAAACAACGTGACCCTTGCGGGAAGACTTTGGACGGCGAGCTCAGGTTATTCGGCGACTCATCTGCGGCAGAACTTAATTCTGGAGTCCGAGAACACGAATCTCAATCTCATCTCGTCCGATGAAATGCGGTTCTTCACGGGTGGGCGGAACGTCACGAACGAAGCGCTGCGGATCACGAACGGTTCGGTGTCGATCGGTTATACCGGTGTTGATGCGAAGCTCGGCGTTCAGGGATTCTCGGGACAAACGTTAAAGATTGTCGACGGCAATCAAGGTGCGGGCAAGGTTCTCACCTCGGATGCCAACGGGCAGGCGAGTTGGCAAACGCCGGCGGCCGGAGGCGGTTCGGTGACGGCGACGAATCTTGGTCTTTTGTCCGCAAACACGGAAACTCATGTCATGAATTACACGGCCCCCGGTGGTGGCGGGGGTATCGCGAACGCGACGGCGTCGGAGCTCAACTTTTCGGGGACGGGCGGGCCGCAAATCCTCTCAGGATCCTACGGAAAACTTACCGTCTCGGGATCTCCGAATTCTCAGTACATTGGCGGAGGCGTGCTTCACGCGGCGTCCGCCTCGGGCTCGAGCGTCTCGAACCTGAACGGGCTGTTGGGGATCGTCGAAATTCGGGGTGGCAGTACGGTGACGACGGCCGCGGCCGGACGATTCGACTTCATCGATGGCGGGGCGACCAATGCCTACGGTATTTACGTCGGCTCCGTGAACGGCACCAACAAGTGGTCCATTTATTCGAACCAGCCCAACGCGCCCGTCTACGTCGCGGGAAGCATGGGTTTGGGCGTCACCGTTCCCAGCGAGAAACTCGAAGTGTCCGGCGTGGTCTACTCAAACTCGGGCGGATTTAAATTCCCCGATGGTTCGACGCAAACGACGGCCGCGGTGGCGACGGGCACGGTCATCTTCATCGTCCCGAACGCGACATGTCTCGCGTCTACGACCTGCTATACGGCGCCGGGAATGTCGTCGATGTCTCCGTCGGAAATTCAGGTTCCCGTCCCCCGAGCGGGAACGATCCGTGCGATTCTTGTCCGCACCTCCACGGCGCAGCCTGGGACCGGCGCCATCTCGGTTACGATTCGTAACAATACGGTGAACGGTATCGGTGTTGGCATTCCGGCGGGGGCCGCGGCGGGTAACTTCCAGGGAGTCGGGACGATGTTGTTCGCCGCGGAAGATTTGATTTCCATCCGAATGCAGAATCTAGCCGGGGCCGTGTCCGCGAACATCGTTTCCATCAGCTTCGTGTACGAATAAAAAAGGCCCCGTGCGGGGCCTTCGTTCAACTTACAATTCGTAAACGGAACTTTTCAGAACCCGCCGTGGGTCGTCGCTGTATTCGATCAGGTACAGCGCGGGCTCCAGATTTTTCTGGAAGACCGCGGGGATCACGGCCGCGCCCGGGTAGAAGCCGTCGCGGCTGAAGCCACCCTTGGGATCGAGTTCGAAAGTGAACGACACGATTTTGTGCGCGCCGTAGGTCCAATCCGTCAGATCGCCGCTCGCGATATAAAGATCCGCCGAGCTTTGCGGCTTGTAGCCGTTCCACTTCGCCATTTGTCCCGCCATCGTCTCGTGTACGCGTTGATCCACGCTATCCATCGAGCCGCGTTTGTGGCCCCACGGATACAGAATCAGCTCCGAGAACGTATGGTAGCTGAGCACCACGTTGATGTTCGGCTGCGCCTCGATGAATTTCTTCACCGCTTGCGTCTCGGGTTCCGAGAACGCATTGGGACCCATGTAGGTTTCGTCGTTCGTCCGTTTCGAGGAGCCGCCCGTGCCCCACTGGAAGCCGTAGTTGCGATTCAGATCGACGCCGTAAGTGCGGTCGCGGTTGTCGCGGCGGTTTTTGCGCCAGTACTGGTATTTGCCGGTCGCGATGTCGAACTCCAACCCGTCGGCGTTCAGCGCTGGCGCGATGTGGATGTCACGTGAGTCGACGAGCGCTTTGATGCGCGCGTCACCCGCAGTGTACGACTTCAACAGATGTTCGATCAACATCAGCGGAAGTTCCACGCTCAAATGCTCGCGTGCGTGGTGACCGCCGACAAAGAAAATGCCCGGGCGTTCCGAGGCGGTTTGCATGTCGCCGCTGATGCGCATCTTCCAGATCGCACGGCCCTCAGTCGTCTGACCCATCGGCTCGAGCTTTGAAATCGCGGGGTATTGCGACGCCAGGTTGAAGAGTTTGTCCTCGAGTTCGAAGTAGTTATGGAAGGCCTGATCGGCCTGCGGAAAATCGAACGCGCGCAAAGCCGGAATCGCCGAAACGACTTTATGTCCGCTTTCCAGATCGCGTAAGGTTTCTTTCGACGCGAACGCGAGAACGTAGTCCTCGAACACGCTTTCGATCGAAGCGCCTGTGTCCGCGATGAGCGAACGTGCGAACGCGTCTTTCGCTTCCACTTTCACCCAGTACTGCGTTTGATCTTCCGAAATCGCTCCGGGAACCGCGGTGCCCAATGCGAGAAATAGAACGAAGATGGCCAACCATGGCTGCCGTTTCATGATCCCCTCCATAGGAATTCACTTGATGTCTTTGTCCGTGACGCTAGTCGGACGACGCGCGTGCGGGAAATCGAATGATGTGACGACAGTTATTCGCTTTCGTTATGACCGCGACGATGGTCCAGTAGGCGGGCCCGACATTGGTCTAGGCGTGAGCGCCGCTCGGGTCGCGGTTTTTAGAAGAAGAGTTGCAGTTGGATTTCCGGGTGAACCGCGACGGAGTTTTTGTAAACCGCAGTGAAATCAAGCTTCGGATCTTTCTTCATGTACTCGTTGTACACCTGATTGTAGGCGGAACGCGTGATGTTCGTGAAGTAGCCCGTCGCCGACAAACCGAACTGAATGTAACCGCCTTCGAAGCGGTAGGCCGTTGACGCTCCGAAGTGATAATTCGGATAGCGATAGTTAAGACCGATCGCGCCGAACTCCAGCGCCACGCGCGTGTGCGGGGTCGTCGCGATTTCTTGCAGCGTCGTGAAGCTCAGTTGTCCTTGCGGCTCGCTGTCGTTGAAGCTCCAGCGCTTCAGCGAGAACGGCACGTCCATGTTCATGAAGTGCATATAGTTGAGGGACCAGTGGATCCGGTGAAAACGGCTGACCCGTGATCGGTAGTTCAGCCAAAGCGATCCCGCCTCCATCTTATAGAGCTTGCCGATTTCGGGATTGTCTTTGAAGTAGCTCGCCTGAAAACCCCAGCTTTCCGCTTTCTGCGGATCCGCTTGAAAGCGCAGGCTCAGGTTGTTCATGTTGTAAAAGCCCAAGAGCCACGGACTAACCGCGACCGTGTAGCGGTCCGACAGACCGACGCCGACCACCATCGTGCCGAATGTCGTCTCGCCCTTTTCGAGCGTCGATACGGCCGGGGTCATGAGATGACCCATGGTGAAACCCGCCGAAATCTTGCGCCGCTTTTTCTTGTCTTGGTTTACGACGGCGATCCCGGTGTCGTGGCTCACGCCGTTGGCCTCTTCGCTTGCGGCCTTGGGCTTCGTCCGTGGCTTGGGTTTCGGCGCGGCTGGCCGTGGCGGAGCCTCTTCCGTCAACGGAGCTTCGGTGGGAGGGGGAGTTTCGGCGGCGTTCGTTGCGGGGGCGGGGGCGGGCGCGTCGGCTTCGGGCGCAGCCTCGGGTTCGGGTTCGCTCGGCGTCGCCACCGCGGCGGGCGGCGTGGGGGCCTGCGGAGGCTGAGCAGGCTCACCCTCGCCTTCGAACATCGGGATCTCGTCACCGATTTCGGGAAGCTGCGCAGAGGCGGGACTCGCGCCCAGCAGCAGGAAAATCAAGAAGGGTGCGGCCCAGAGGACCGACGGGAGTTTCTTCACAGGAACTTCAGAATCTCATGACGACGAAAAACCGGGGAGACCGGTGATGACGAAACGGGACCTGAGTCGCAGGACGGAAGACCCCAAGACCTACTGGAGGCCTTGAGTTGTGAATGAGTCCAAGACCTACTGGAGGTCTTGGACTTGCGCGATGTAAGGCAGGTTGCGGTATTGGCCTTGGTAGTCCAGGCCGTAGCCGACGACGAAGTCGTTGGGGATTTTGAAGCCGACGAAATCCACTTCGCAGGGGACTTTCAAAGCGTCGGGTTTTTCCAAGAGCGTGACGGTCGTGAGCGAAGCGGGCTTACGCGCACCGAGAGTCGACTTCAGGTAGTTCATGGTCAGGCCCGTGTCGACGATGTCTTCGACGAGCAGAACGTGTTTGCCCTCGATGGGATGGGTCAGATCCAAGGTCACTTTCACTTCACCCGAAGAGCTCGTGCCGGTGTAGCTCGAAACTCCGAAAAACTCACAGGTCACATCGGTGCGAATCTTACGGATCAGATCCGAGTAGAACATGAACGAGCCTTTGAGCACGCAGACCGCGACGACATCTTTGCCGTCGAATTTTTTAGTGAGGGCTTCGCCCAGCTCGCTGATTTTCGCCTGGATTTTTTCGGCACTGATGTACGGAGAGATTTTCAGGTTTTGCATGCGGCCCCCACTGTGAACTCCCAAACTGCCCGAGAGCCAAGGGGACGGTCAAGCCCTGGAACCCGCGTTAGCGACCGGCGGGTGGGGCGGGGGGCGCAGGCGTCCCCGGGCGGCCTGACTCGGCGCCCGATTCGAAGTCGACAAGCATGACGAAATCCGATTGCCGCTGTTTGAAGTCGGGCATGCGGAAAATGCGCAGAAATTGGGTCGGCGTCATCGCCGTTTCGTCGTATTGGGGTACGCGCGGCAGATTCAGAACGATCAGGAGGCCCGCCTGCGGAGGAATGGCGAACTCGGCGGGGCCGAAAGCCTTTTGCACGATGCCCTGGCTGAATTCGGGCGACTCGTGCAGGCTGCGCAGAATTTCGATTTCGCCCCGTAAAAGACCGTTGTCGCTGCCACGAAGCGACAAGCGGGTCGTCAGTCCCAGCGGCGCATCGGTGTTGCGCGCGCCCACGAACCACATCTGATCGCCGTTCGGGGAGTCGAAACGTTTGCGGACGTTTTCGATCACGTCGAGCCGGCCCAGCATGTTCTTCACGCCGCGCAGAGTTCCCATTTGGAATTCGCCGAAGTCGACAAAGTTGCTCTCGGCGCGGCTGACCTCCACGAGCTGGAGTAGACGCGCCCGCGGGGCGAGGGCGTAGTGCACGTTCATGTCGACGGGGCGGGCGCGGGCGGCGGCCTCGGTGTCCCCGGTGGGGGCGGCGCCTCCGAGCGAGGACAGGTCGGCTTCGTTCCCGATCATCTGCCGAGCGGCGGGTGCGGTGGTGGATGAGGCGGCCACGGCGGTCACCGCTTGCGCGGCCATCGCGGGCGGCGGCGGTGTACTTTCGGCGACTTCTTCCGGAATGTCTTCGGCGCTGGCGGAATCGCGGGCGCTTGCGGGTTGAAGAGATTCGGCGTAGAGGGGGCCGTTTTTCAGATAATCCATGCGCCGGGTGACTTCTTGGCGGCGCTGCTCGCGAATGATGTAAAGCGAGCCCGCGAAAACGAGCGCGAACACGAGACCGATGACGATGACCGGGCTCGCCAGCATGCGCGTGCTCATGGGCGGGGGCTTCGGCTTAAACGCCTGCATGTCCACGCCGCACTTCGCGCAGTACTGATCCTGGGGTTGGGAAAAGCCGCACTTGGGGCAATTCACTAACATTTCTACATCTTAGCACGAGGGAACAAGACCGCTTCAAGGTTAAATGGTTGACCGTGTCATAAAGACTGGAAGTAAATGCGGGTCCATGTCCGCTGAAATCCCCTCGGAAATCCACATTCCTGTCATGCTCCAAGAGATCATCGACGCCTTCGCGCCGTTGAAAGAGCGGGGTGAACCCTTACGCTATTTTGATGGGACTCTCGGACGGGGCGGGCATTTGCGGGCGATCCTCGAGAACATGCCGCAAGTTCGTGCCGTCGGTCTCGACCAGGACCCCTCGGCGATCAAATTCGTCGAAAATGCGCTCGCCCCTGAAATCGCGCAAGGGCGGCTGACGCTGGTGCGCGGAACCTTCCACGAGTTCGATCCGGCAACGCTCGGGGAGTTCGACATGATGCTGCTCGATCTGGGCGTCAGTTCACCGCAACTCGATCAGCCGCAGCGCGGATTCAGCTTCTATTACGATGGTCCGCTCGACATGAGAATGAATCCGGACGCGGGTCCCACGGCGGCCGATTTCGTAAATACGTGGAGCGATGCCGAGCTGTACAAGGTGTTCAAGGAATACGGAGAGATTTTCAAACCTTCGCGCGTCGTGAACGAAATCGTGCGTGCGCGCAAAGAGAAGCCTTTCACCTCGACTTTCGACCTGTCGAAGCTGATCGAGCGGGTGGAAGGTTGGCGACGCAAGGGATTTCATCCGGCGACGCCCTACTTCATGGCGCTGCGGATTCTCGTGAACAACGAACTTCAGGGTTTGGAAGACAATCTACCTCGACTTTTAACCGGCTTAAGGCCGGGTGGGCGCTTGGCGGTATTAACCTTCCATTCGCTCGAGGATAGAATCGTAAAGAATATTCTAAGGGGAGCCACCGAGATTGGCCGGCCGGTGAACAAAAAAGTCATCGTCCCGACGCGCGAAGAGGAACTTCGCAATCCCCGGTCGCGCAGTGCGAAGTTGCGCGTCTTTGAACGGCAGATGGCCGAAAGCCATTTGCTTGAACGCCAGGATGGAGTCACGGATGCCGCGGATTTGGCAATGGATCGAAAAGGCCCAACTCGAGTGGAATGAACTGAAGCCCGTACTCAGCATCGCGATCGTCATCGCGACGTTGCTGGGGCTTGTCTTCCTGCAAATGGAAGAGCGCCGACTGGGATACTCCATCCTGAAAATGAGCCGCGCTTACAAAGCGAAAGTCGATGAGCGCCGCGCCCTTGAAATCCGTTTGGCGCAGGCGACGCGTTTGGAAAAACTTGAAAACATGGCGCTGAACCGTTTGACGTTGAAGCGCGCGCAAAGCCATCAAGTCATTTACCTGAACGATGCCGGTCAACCCGATGATCCGCCGACGCTGCCCGAAGTGCGCAAATCCGCGCGCACCGCGAAGGTGAAAGCGAAAGCGCAAGTTCGTGAATTCAAAATCTCGGCACTGACTCAAAATAAAGAGGGCGCACGGCCTTGAAATCACGCATCGTTCTGCTGTTCGTCGGCTTCGCGTGTCTTTGGAGTTTTCTGATGTTGCGGGCGGCACGTCTGCAGTTCCTGCCACACGAGCAACTCGAAACCCGTTACGATCGTTTATTTCAAACCACGATCAAGTTGGAGCCCCGTCGCGGCACGATTTTCGATCGCAAAGGCCGCGAGCTCGCGGTGTCGATTCCCGCGAAATCGCTGTTCGCCGATCCCGCGGAAGTCACCGAGCCCCGTCGCGCGGCGCGCTCGCTCGCACCACTGATCAAAATGAACGCCAAGGATTTGGAAAAACGTTTGCGCAACAAAAGCCGCCGCTTCATGTGGCTGGGGCGCAAATTGGACTCCGACGTCGTGGCGAAGATCGAAGCCCTGAATTTGAAGGGGCTTTCGTTCATCGAGGAATCACGCCGAATCTACCCGAATGAGAAACTCCTGGCGCCGATCTTGGGCGCGATCGGTATGGAGGGGAAGGGCCTTGAGGGACTTGAGCTGAGCCTGGATCCGATCCTGAGCGGTGAACGGAAGAAGGTGACCGTGCGGCGGGACGCGCGAGGCCGTCCGTTGACGGTTGACGGGAAGATGTTCATTCAGTCGCCGGAAGGCAGTGAGGTCTTCCTGACCATCGATTCGGAAATTCAGCACGAACTGGAAAAAGAGCTCGACAACGTCACGATGGATTTCGACGCGGACCAAGCCTTCGGTGTGATCTTAGAACCGCAAACCGGCGAAGTCGTCGCGATGGGAATGTCGCCCGGCTTCGACGCGAATCGCGCGTTGAAAACCAACGTCGAAAAGCGCCGCAATCGCAGCGTCACCGACACTTTCGAACCCGGCTCGGTCATCAAAGCGCTCGCCGTTGCGGCGGCGCTTGAAGAGGGATTGATTCAACCCAATACGCGGATCAACACGGAAAACGGACGCATGAAGGTCGGTGACCGCTGGATTCGTGAAGCCGATGAGAAACACCGCTGGCAGTCGCTCACGGTGAGTGAAGTTCTCGCCTATTCGTCGAACGTCGGTACGACGAAGATCGCCCTCGATCTGGGGGATAAGCGTTTACGTAAATATATGGAGCAGTTCGGTTTCGGTCGCAAATCGGGCATCGAACTTCCCGGCGAGGCGCGCGGCGCTCTTTTGCCGTTGCCTTGGCGCGATCACTTGCTGAGTAACGTTTCGTTCGGTCAGGGCATGACCGCGACTCCGCTTCAGGTCGCCGCGGCTTACGCGACGATCGCGAATGGCGGTATCTGGCGCGAGCCCACGCTGGTGCGTGGACAACGCGAATCCGGCGCGGATCGCATGGTTTCTTTGTGCGAGGGTAAAAAGGACTCCACGAAAATCTTCTGCCAGCGTGAAGAGGCCCGGGTCGTCATCCGCCCCGAAACATCGCAGGCGATGCGACTGCTTCTGGCGGGCGTGACGGGCAGCGGGGGGACGGGGTTGAATGCGCGAGTTGAAGGTTTCCCGGTCGCGGGTAAGACCGGCACCGCGCAGAAGGTGGCTCCCGGCGGGCGTGGATACATGACCGGCGCTTACATTTCGAGTTTCGCGGGCTTCTTGCCGGCAAACGATCCGAAGTACGTCATCTACATCGTCGTCGATCATCCGAAGAACCGCTCGTATTACGGTTCGCAGGTCGCGGCGCCCGTGTTTTCGCGGATGGCGACATTTATTTCGCGATTGGAAGGCTGGGCGCCCGTGCTCATGCAGGAAAAGAACATGATCCCGAACCGCCCCTCGCTCGCGCGCGCGCCGACGAACGATCCCTTGGGCAGTTTCAAAACTCGTCGCAAGTTCTCGGATCCGCTCGCATCGAGCGCGGTGGAACAGCTGCGCGGCTCGGCGGACGTGAAGGTCCCGAATTTTCAAAATCTGACGTTGCGTGAAGTGATGGAGTCGTTACGTGGACAGGACGTCGACGTGCGGGTGCAGGGCTCGGGCGTGGTTCACCAGACGTGGCCCAAATCGGGTGAAGACTGGCAGAATAAACGTCGCTTGATCATCCAGCTGAAGCCTTACCTTAAGGCCGAAAAGTCAGTGCCACCGGATTACTACCGCGAGGCGACGTTTCAGCCCGCGATCCGCACCAGTTTCTAAAAAAAAGGCGCCCCGGAGGGCGCCTTGCGGTGACGTGTTCGCGATTACCAAAGCCAACCGATTTTGATCATGACGGCGGGAAGACCGTCTTCACCGATTTTCTTAGCGGCGTCGCGGACGTCACGCTCGAAGTCTTGGTATTCGGGAGTCGCCGTGTTCGCGGCGGTCGTCGTGTAATCCACTCTCGAATTCAAGGGGTGTTGCCATCCCAAATTCAGCTGCGTGAAGAAACCTTTGTCCCAACCGCCCCACAGCCAACCGATTTGCGGGGTGACGTAGGTGGTTTTGATGTCGACGGTGCCGGCCACTTGTTGACCGTTCACGTCGCCCGAGCTTTCGCCTTTCAGCTTCTGATCGCCGATCGCCGCGCCGACGAAGAACGAATCATTCCACAAGTGATAGCGCAGGGCCGCTTCGACGTTGGAAGCGCGCAGTTGGGTCGAGCCTGACTTCGCATCCAAGTAGCCACCGCCCAGCTCGGCGCTCAGGGTGTGGTTCGAGGACAAATAGGTCAGGCCGAAGTTGCCCAGACGAGGCACGCCGAGCCCGGCGTTGATTCCGTACGAGTTATCGCGCCAGCTTTTGGCGTCGACGGGGATCGGTGCGGGATCGCTCGGCAGTTGTGCCGAGGGCGAGGTCGTCGTCTCGGTCGTTGTGGTGGTTGTCTCCGTGGTCGTTTGCGCCAGTGCGGGCGCCGCGAAAGCGAAGGCGGACAAAAGAATGAGGGTGGATTTCATGGAACCTCCTGAAGGTCGTTACGTGCTGGAACCAAACCAGACGCTCGAGGAACTTCAAGAAGCACGCCCTCAACTTTCGGGATTTATGGGACGGGGGCGGGCCCGTTCGGGGCGCAAAAGGGCGCGGGAATCCCGGTGTGTCCGAAAGAACGCGGCGAAGAATTCAGGTTAGAAGAGCCAACCGACTTTCAATGCCAGAAGGGGGAGCGGGGTGCGCCCCAGTTTCGATCCGGCCTCGTCGATCATTGTAACGAAACAAAAAGGGCCCCGATTCGTATCGGCGGCCCTTGAAAGATTTCAAACCGGAGTCTTAGAACAGATAACCGATTTTGATCGCGAACAGGGGCATCCCGATTTCGCCGATTTTTTTACCATCGTCGCGAACCTTGCGATCGAGATCAACATATTCGGGATCGTTTTGGACCGCGCCCGGAGCGTTGGAGCTGAAATCGACCGTGGTCGACATCGGATTCTGGAAGCCCAGAACGGTTTCGAAGAAGAAGCCGCCGTCCGCTTTGCCGGCCATCCAGCCCAACTGGGGCGTCAGGTACATCGTCTTGATGTCGATTTTCACCGTCACGTTTTGCGCTTGGACGGTGTCGGTTCCTTCACCCGAGAGGGTTTGTTGTCCCAACGCCGCGCCGAGGAAGAAGGCGCCGCCGAAGACGTGATAACGTGCGGCCAAGTCGAAGCTGCTGAAGTTCACCTTCACGTTGTCCGACGACATGCTGGCCGATCCGCCCGCGAGTTCGAAGCTCAGGCGCTCGTTCAAAGTGACGAAGTTCAAGCCCAATCCCGCCAGACGCGGAATTCCCAGTTGTACGTTCGCACCGATGTGGTTCTTGCCGCTTTTCGCCGTGTCGGCGTCCATCGGGGGCGCGGGGGGAGTGTCCATCGGAGGGAGCGGCTCGGCCGGAGTCGAAGTCAAAGGATCCGCGGTGTTCGGAGCGTCCGCGCCGGTAGGCGAAGTTTGATTCGAGTCGAGCGATTCGGTACGGGGAGTTTGTTCGACTTTGGGGGTCGACTTCCCTTTGCGAACTTTGTTCTTCGATTGTCCGAATGCGGGGGTTGCCAGGGCGAAGCACAGGGTGAGCATCAGCGCGGTCGTGCGTTTCAAAAAATCCTCCTTGGATTTCTGTTGGATACTCGATGCTAATTCGCGCACGAGAAAAATCGAGATGAAAAGTGTGGGACTGGACCCCAAGAAACTCGACCCCCGAAAACGGGGGGGAGCGAAATGCTTACGCTGACAGCAGCTCGTTTACAAAGACTTGAGGTACTGATTTACGCGCTCGATGACGTTCATCGGAATCTCGTGCGCACCGGGGAAACTGAAGAGCGATCCCTTCCAGCCCGCTTGGATGAGCAGGGTCTCGAGCTGGGAAGCGACTTTGAACGGCAGCACTTGATCCCGTTGCCCGTGGCTTTGGAAGAACCGGGGCGCGCCGTCTTGCGCGCGCGCTTTCGCTTTTTCGGTCCACTCGGCTTTATTGATCAAAGCGCTGGAAAGGAGCACGAGGCCGCGCGGTATTTTCGGCGCGTTCAAGAACAAATCGAGTGAGAGCATCGAGCCTTGGCTGAAGCCGCCGATGACGACCTTGTTCCAATCCGGCTCGACGCGCGAAATCCAGCCCAGAAGTTCTTCGCGCAGTTTCGGCAGTTCCGCGGGCATGGCTTCGGTCCACGAGAGATCGTCGGGACGTTCGAAGCGCGAGAAATCGATCGGCCACCACGCCGATCCCGACCAGCCGGGACCAATCGGGACGGACAGCGGGCCATTCGGGAAAATGAAGTGCGTGCGTGCGCCGGGTCGAATGACTTCGGCCAGTGAGCGCAAATCTTCGCAGTCGGCGCCGTAGCCGTGAAACAGGAAAACCGTCAGATCGGGATTGTCGAACATTTCGCCCGATTCTGCGGGATTCGGAGACACCCATTCTTCGACGTATTTGAAGCGGCCGTAACGTTGATTCATGGGCGGCAGAATGCTTGCATTTGCCTGACACAGTCAACAGAATCGACGGCATGAATTTGCTGTCGCTAGTGGGAGTGCTGAAGGATCCGAAAAACCGCGTGGGCGCCGCTTCCACGGCTCCGGGAACCGAGGGACTTTGTTTTTGGGCGGCCCCTTCCGCCGAGGCTCTGCAAGCCGAGGTCGCGCACGTCACCGCCGACTCGCGTGACGTGAAAATCGTCGACGCCATCCACTTCGGCGCGCCGACCGGCGCCCCCGGCGAGCGCGGCGGCCGGAGCGTCTTTGTGGCGGTGCGTGGAACCAAGGTCGATGGGCACGACTACCTGGCGCAAGTTTTGGCGTCGGGCGCGGCGGCGGCGGTTGTCGCGGAAGAATCGCGCGTCCAAGAGCTCGTGCGTTCTGGAAAACTGCAAATCAGCCCCGCCGATCCGCCGGTCGTGCTGGTGCCCGACACGCGCTTGGCGTTGGATGTGCTCGCGCGGCGTTTGTTCTACGACCCCAGTCACCGGCTTCTCTGCTTCGGTGTGACGGGGACAAATGGCAAAACCAGTAGCGTCTACCTTTTGGAGCATTTACTCACGTTCGCGAAGATGCCAACCGGAGTTCTTGGCACGATCAACCACCACCTCGGTGAAAAAGTTTGGGAAAGCACGCACACCACGCCCGATCCCGTGCGCTTACAGTCGCGCCTGAACGAAATGAAAGAGCTGGGCGCGCAGGCGATCGCGATGGAGGTTTCGAGCCACGCGCTGGATCAGCATCGCGCGGACGGCGTGCAGTTCAACATCGTTTTGTTCACAAATCTGACCCGTGACCACCTCGACTATCACCAAACCGAAGAGGCGTATTTCAAGGCGAAAGAGCGTTTGTTCACCGAGCTTCTGTGGTCGTCGCAGAAGGTGCCTTTGTTCGCGGTGGTGAACACGGACGATGCGTGGGGCCGGCGTTTGCGGATCAGCGGTCGGGCGGGGCTTTTCACGATCGGGCAGAACAAAGATGCCGATTTCCGATTCGAG
Organism: Pseudobdellovibrionaceae bacterium; assembly: GCA_019637875.1. NCBI lineage: Bacteria > Pseudomonadati > Bdellovibrionota > Bdellovibrionia > Bdellovibrionales > Pseudobdellovibrionaceae > Pseudobdellovibrionaceae bacterium. Next base: position 506,028 of record JAHBUW010000001.1, read on the forward strand.
GTGCTCGCGCAGGATTTCGCCGGACAGCGATTCATGCTGCATACTCCGTTGGGTGATTTCGAGGGCGAACTGCCGCTGATCGGCAAACACAACTTGTACAACGCCGTTGGCGCGATCGCCGCCGTGACTGCGGCGGGGCTCTCGCCCGATCGGTCTTTGCTGGCGTTGAAAAACTTCGGTGGCATCCCGGGGCGTTTGCAGCGTGTGCCGGACCGTTTGGATCGTTATATTTTCGTCGACTACGCGCACACGCCCGACGCGCTCGAAAACGTTCTGCGGACGCTCAATGAGATTCGAGCATCCCTTCAGAAAGGTGCTGGCGCGTCTTCGGAGCACCCGCCGCGCATCCTGACGCTCTTCGGTTGTGGCGGTGACCGTGACAAAGGGAAGCGTCCGCAGATGGCGCAGATCGCGGCGCGCTTGAGTGACGAGATCTGGATCACCTCGGATAATCCGCGCGGCGAAGATCCCGCGCAGATCTTGCGCGAGATCCGTGCGGGCATTCCGGAGATGCCGGCGGACAGGGTGCATGAAGACCTCGATCGCGCCAAGGCCATCGGTCACATCATTCGCGCGGCCCGTCCCGGCGATGTCGTTTTGATCGCGGGCAAAGGTCATGAAGATTACCAAGAGATTCAGGGCGAGAAACGCCCCTTTTCGGACGTGGCCATCGCTGCGGACGTGTTGAAAGGATAAGTCATGCGCGCGACCAGCCTGCAGGAACTTGCCGCGAAATGCCCGGGCCGCGTGCTGAAGACCGCGCCCGGTCTTCCCGAGAACTTCACGGGCATCGGCACCGATACCCGCAAGGACCTGACGGGACAAGTGTTCTGGGCGCTGAAGGGGGAAAGCTTCGACGCGCACGATTTCCTCGTGCAAGCGGTCGCGCAGGGCGCGGCGGCGGTGGTCGTCGACCGTGAACCGACGACGGCGCTGAATGCGCACGTGATCCTCGTCGACGATACTCTGAAGGCCCTGCAAAACTACGCGCGGGAAGTTCGTCGCGGGTTCAAGGCGAAAGTGGTCGGCATTACGGGGTCGAATGGGAAGACTTCGACGAAGGAGTTTCTGGCTTCGATCCTGAAACCCGAGATGAAGGTTCACTGGAACCCGGGAAGCTTCAACAATCACTTCGGGCTGCCGTTCAACCTGCTGCAGACTCCCGACGATGCGGAGGTCGTGATCGCCGAGATGGGGATGAACCACGCGGGCGAACTGACCGAGCTGTGCCGGATCGCGGAGCCCGACGTGGTCGTGTGCACGATGGTGGGTTCGGCGCACATCGAACACTTCGGCTCGAACGAAAAAATCGCGGCGGCGAAAGAGGAAATTTATCTGGCTTCGCCCGCGCGGACGGTGCGTGTGTATAACGACGACAACGTCTGGACCCGCAAGATGGGCGAACGCGCGCCGACGGAGTTTCCCGTCGCGAAGATCCTGCACTTTTCGAATCAAGAGACGGCGCTTGCGAAAAAATCCGTGGACGTGGTGCTGGTCCGCGACGACCAAGCGAGCGCTCGGGGTTTGGCCGTGCGCGGGCGGATCGGCGACGTCGAAGGTCGCGCCGAGACGACTTTGCTTGGCGATCACAACGTGACGAATCTTGCGGCGGCGGCGGGAGTGGCGTACGCGCTGGGCGTCGCACCCGTGAAGCTGTGGAAGAATTTGGAGCTTTGCAAACCGCACTGGGGTCGTATGCAGCTTTTGCGCGCGGCGAAGGGCACGGGGATTTTGTTCGACGGTTACAACGCGAATCCCGAAAGCATGTACGCGATGCTGGAAAGCCTCGCGACGCCCGCGGTGCAGCGGGCTTCGGCGGGCGGCAAGACGTTCGCGGTGCTCGCCGAAATGCGCGAGCTCGGCACCTCGGCGGAAGAAGCTCATTTCGAGCTGGGGCGGCGGACCGCGCGCGCGAAGCTTTCGGGGGTTTACTTCTATGGCCCGTCGAGCGCGCATTTTCAGCGCGGCGTGGAGGCCGAAAACCCTTCGGCAGAGATGTTAAAAAACACAATAATATCAGATAGTTATAAAGAAGAACTTGCGCTCCGAATGGCGTCTATGCTAAACCCCAAAGATCTTGTGGCCGTCAAAGCCTCTCGGGGCATGAAATCAGAGCAATTCGTTCTGCTTTTGGAACCTCACGACTTCCACGCGAAAGGCTAGAGCACTTCATCATGTTGTATCAGCTTCTGTATTCCATGGCCGACGAGGTCTCTGCTTTCAACGTCTTCCGCTACATCACCGTTCGTACGTTCATCAGCTTCTTCACGGGTTTTTTGCTGTGTTGGATCTGGGGCCCCTATTTCATCAATCGCCTGCGTGATTTTCAAATCGGACAGACGATTCGTGAAGACGGTCCGCAAACGCACAAGAAAAAAGCGGGCACGCCGACCATGGGGGGCGGGCTCATCTTGTTGTCGACGCTGATCCCCTGTCTTCTTTGGGCCGATATGTTGAGCCCGCTCGTCTGGGGTGTGCTTTTGGTGACGTGGGGTTTCGGGGCGATCGGTTACGTCGACGATTGGCTGAAAGTGTCCAAGAAAAACACCAAGGGACTTTCGGGGAAGCTGCGCCTGGCTTTGGAGTTCTTGATTTCGGGTGGAGTGATTCTGCTGCTCAATCATTACTACGGTCTGCCGACGGCGATTCATTTGCCGTTCTTCAAGAACATCGCGATCGAGCTCGGTCCGATGTATTTCGTTTTCGGCTCCTTGGTGGTCGTGGGTACGGCGAATGCCGTGAATTTGACGGACGGGCTGGATGGCCTGGCGATCGTGCCGGTGATGATCGCGGCGACGACGCTGGGGCTTTTCGCGTACCTCGCGGGTCACGTGGGCATCGCGAATTACCTGCAAATCCCGGTCATCTCGGGCGCGGGTGAGCTGGCGCCGGTCGCGGCGACGATCGTGGCCGCGGGGCTGGGCTTCTTGTGGTTCAACACCTATCCGGCCCAAGTCTTCATGGGCGATGTCGGCAGCCTTTCGCTGGGCGGCTTTTTGGGTATCATGGCGGTCATCACGCAGAACGAACTGCTGATGATCCTGCTGGGCGGCGTTTTCGTCGTCGAGGCGTTGTCGGTGATCACGCAGGTGATCTCGTTCAAACTGACCGGTAAGCGCGTCTTCAAGATGGCGCCGATCCACCACCATTTCGAACTAAAAGGGCTGACCGAGACGAAAATCATCGTGCGCTTCTGGATCATCAGTATCCTGCTCGCGGTTTTGAGTCTCAGTACGCTGAAATTGAGGTAAGCGAATGTTTCAAGATGTGAGTGAATTGAAGGATAAACGTATTCTGGTCGTCGGCTTGGGAAAGACGGGCGCGTCGCTCGCGCACTTTTTGGTCGAGCACGGCGCGCAGGTCACGATCACGGATCACAAATCCAAGCCCGAGCTCGCCGCGCAGCTCGAACAGATGGGCGACTTGCCGATCAAGTTCGACTTGGGCGGACACCAACCCAAGACTTTCTTGCAGCAGGATCTGGTCATCCTGAGCCCCGGCGTTCCTTCGACGCTGAAAATCTTCGAATACGCGCGTTCGCAAGGCATCAAGATCACCGGTGAGTTCGAGTTCTCGTCGCAGTTCGTGAAAGAGCCGATGATCGCGGTCACCGGAACGAACGGGAAGACCACGAGCGCGAAGCTGATCCAGGCGATGATTTCCGAGTCGGGGATCAATGCGTGGCTCGGCGGTTCGCTGGGAACGCCGCTGGTCGATTATCTACGCCAGAAGGAAAAAGCGCAGGTCGTGATCGCCGAGGTTTCGAGCTACATGCTCGAAACCTGCGAGACCTTCAATCCCACGAACATCCTGTTCATGAACTTGGCCGAGAATCACCTGGATCGTTACCGTTCGATGGAAGACTACGTGAACGCGAAACGTCGCGTTTTCCGTAACGTGAACATCGGGACGACTTCGATCCTGAACGCGGACGACAACGCGGTCGTCGAGCTCGCGCGCGATCCCGCGGTTCAACGCGGTAAGATCTTCTACTTCTCGCGCAAGCAAGCGCTCGAGCCGCAGATCATGAACATCGGCGGTGCCGTGAACATGGGCTCGCAGATCGTCGTGCGCACCGGGCCCGAGAAAGAGTACTACAACATCCAAAACCTGAAACTGCGCGGAAAGCACTCCATCGAAAACATGATGGCGGCGATCCTGGCGGCGCGCGAGCATGGCGCGACTCACGAAGCGGTTCAGCGCGTGATCGACAGTTTCCGTGGGCTGGCGCACCGTTTGGAATACGTCCGTAAAGTGGGCGGCGTTTTGTTCTTCAACGATTCGAAGGCGACGAACGTGCACGCGGTTTTGCGCGCGCTCGACTCGTTTGACGAAAACGTCATCTTGATCGCGGGCGGGAAAGAAACGAACCTCAGCTTCGAGGCGCTACGGAACATGATCCGCCGGAAGGTCAAAACCTTGATCTTGGTCGGGGAAGCGAAAGAACGCATCAATCGTGACCTTGGGGACTACTGCGAGACCTTCCTGATCGGGACGTTCGAAGAGGCGGTTTTGATCGCTTACCAAAAGTCGAGGATCGGCGATATCGTGCTGCTGTCGCCCGGTTGCCCGAGTTTCGATATGTTTGACAGCTTTGAAGAGCGCGGCGACTATTTTAAAGAGATCGTTCGTAAGTTCTCCTGATCCGCAATTCCGTCGCTTCGTCGAGGGTTCCGGGGATCGGGACCCTCGTGTTTCAAGGAGGAAACATGAAGCAACGCCTGGGCCTCGCGCCCGTTCTGCTCGCGCTCCCTTTCGTCCTTTCCGCCTGCTCGAGCGCCGAGCTGAAGCAACGCCAAGAAGTTCGTGACCGTGTCGTGAAGAGTTCCGGTTTGTACTGTGAATTCATGAACGGGGACGCGAACCCCGACATCGACGTCGCCGTGAACATCGCCATGGGCGCGAAGTGCGACGCGGACAAAGACTTCAGCATCACCTCTTACCGCAGTCCCTCGGAAATCAACGGCGTCATGTTCTGTTGTGCGGTCAAAGGACCGAAGCCGGACACTTTGCCGCCGCTTCCCTCCAGTCGTGAGTCGATCAAGGTCAGCCCGAAGACCGAGGACGTTTCGGCTTCGCTGGCACCGACCCCCACGCCCGTGCCGAAAACTAACGTGCGCGTGACGCCGAACAAAGCGGCGCCCGTTGCGGCGCCGACCGGTGCGGCCGCGGCACCGGCGGCGGCCCCCGCAAAGACGGTCACCACCACCACGACCGAGGCCAAAGCGGAAGCCAAAGCCGAAGCGAAGACGGAGACCAAAACCGAACTGCGCAAGCCGAACCAAAGCGGAATCCAGTTCGAAGCCGATCCCGAAGCGGGTGAGTGATTGAGAACGGAAAGATCCGATTCGATCGCGCAAAGCCCGCTTTTTCTGACCGTGATGACCCTGCTGGGCATGGGGCTCGTGCAAGTTTACAGCTCAAGCTACATCTACGCGACCGAGTCCTTCGGGAACGGGCTTCTGTTCTTTCAGAAGCAGGCCTTCTTCGTGCTGCTGTCCTTTCTGACGATGCTGTTCTTCGCGCGCGTGAACTTTGAGCTGCTGCGGAAGTGGGGCTGGACGATGTGGCTGGTCGCTGCGGCCGGGGTCGCGTTGACGCTGATCCCGGGCTTGGGCGTGCGGGTCGGGGGTGCGCACCGTTGGCTGGCGATGCCGCTCGGATTTCGCCTGGAGCCTTCAGAGTTCCTGAAAGTTCTGCTGCCGCTCTTTCTGGCGACGTTGTGCATTCGTCCGCTGACGGGCATGGCGCGGATGCCGCTGGGATTTTTGCTGGTGAGTCTGTTCGCGCCGTTCGCGCTGTTGCTGCTGCAGCCGGATTTCGGCAGCTTCACACTGATGACTTTCGTGATGATGGCCTTTCTTTTCGTTTTCGGATTGAAGTGGCGCTACATCTTTGCGGGTTTGGCGACGGCCCTGCCGGCATTTTACTTTTTGGTCATGGCCGTTCCCTACCGCCGGGCGCGGGTGATGAGCTTTCTGGATCCGTGGTCGGATCCCGAACAAGCGGGCTTTCAGGTCATCCAGTCGCTGCTGAGTTTTTCGAGCGGGGGCGCGACCGGTGTCGGTTTGGGGCAAGGACAGGGGAAACTTTTCTTCCTACCCGAGGCGCACACGGATTTCACGCTCGCGGTGCTGGGTGAAGAGACCGGCTTCGTGGGATTTTTCATCGTGATGTCTTTGTACGCATTTTTGATTTTCCGCGGCTTGCGGATCGCGGCCCGCAGCGAAGATAATTTCATCCGTTCGCTCGCGACGGGTCTGACGACCTTGTTCGCGATGAACGTGTTCATCAACGTCGGCGTCGCGCTGGGGCTTTTACCCACGAAGGGGTTGACCCTGCCGTTCATGAGCTACGGTGGCTCGTCGCTGGTCGCGATGGGAATCTTGTTCGGCCTGCTTTTGAATTTGGAACGTCAGGCGAACCTCAGCAGTCGTCATGGCTAGGCCGTCGACGTAAAGGATCAAGTGAAGGATTCGCAACGCTGTTATTTTATCGCTGGCGGAGGCACCGGGGGCCACGTTTTTCCCGGCATCGCCATCGCCAAAGCCCTGCAAGAGATGGATCCCGGCTGCAAAATTTATTTCGTCGGCACGTCGCAAGGGCTCGAAACGAAATTGGTGCCCGCCGCGGGTTATGAGTTGTTTCTGCTTCCGGGCGGCAAACTCAATATGCCGGGACGTTATTTCGAAAAACTCAAAACTTTGCTTAAGATGCCTTTCGGATTTCTGAAGGCAGCACGTCTGTTGTTGCGTCACCCACCGCAAGCGGTTCTCGGCGTTGGCGGTTACGCTTCGGGCCCCTTCGTGCTGATCGCTTCGTTGATGGGCTTCAAGACCGCGCTCTGGGAGGCGAATGCCTATCCCGGAAAAGCGAACAAGTGGCTGTCGAAGTTCGTGGATCGGGCCTTCGTTGTTTTCGAAGAGGCGCGTCCTCAGTTGAAGGCCAAACACGTGCAACGTTTGGGGATGCCCGTGCGGGCCGAGATCGAAGCCGGTTACGCGATGACGAAAGCCGCGCTTTCTTCGGGGCTGGCCGCCCCGGAGCGCGCTAAACTTCATGTCCTTTGTTTCGGCGGCAGTATGGGCGCGCGCGCCGTGAATCAGGCGCTGGCGCAGGTTCTGGAAAACTGGGGCGAGCAACTGGATCTGGAAGTCGTGCACCAAATCGGCTCGACCGATTGGACGCAGTTTCAAGAGCGTTACAAGAAGCAGGGCGCCTGGCTTCGTCCCATGGAATTTCTGAAGGATATGCCTGAACGCTACGCATGGGCCGATCTGGTGATCGCGCGCGCGGGGGCGTCGACCGTGGCGGAGATCGCGGCCTTCGGGAAGCCCGCGATCCTGATTCCGCTGCCGGGGGCGGAAGCTCATCAAGAGAAGAACGCCGAGGCCCTGGCGGCTAAAAATGCCGTCGTGCTGCTGCGCCAAAGTGAGCTGACTCCGGAACGATTGAAACTCGAGATTGAATCGTTGAAAGGCGACCCCGCTCGGCGTAAACAAATGGCCGAAAACGTCGTCGAATTTTTCGAACCCAAGGCCGCACATCAGATCGCGCGCACTTTGATGGATTTCGAAACGCCTTAAGGAGTCCCATGAATTCCACCGCCAGCCACCAACTCTGGAAGTCCAAATTTCACTTCGTCGGGATCGGCGGAATCGGGATGTGTGGGTTAGCGGAGCTTCTGCACAATATGGGCGCGCAAGTGACCGGCTCCGATCTGGGAGAGAATGCCAACACCGATCGCTTGAAAGCGATGGGCGTCAAAGTCATGAAGGGACATGCGGCCGAGAATCTGGGCGCCGTGGATGTCGTCGTCTATTCCAGCGCCGTCTCGATGGAGAATCCCGAAGTCGCGGCCGCGCGCGCGCGTGGCATCCCGCTCATTCCGCGCGCGGAAGCTTTGGCCGAAATGATGCGCTTGAAACGCGGAATCGCGCTGGCGGGCACGCACGGGAAAACCACGACGACGGCGATGACCGCGGCGATTTTCTTAGAGGCACAAGCGCGTCCCACGATCGTCGTCGGCGGACGTTTGGATCTGATTCAGTCGACGGCGCTGCTCGGGGACGGTGAATGGTTGATCGCCGAAGCGGACGAGAGCGACGGCAGCTTCCACAAGCTGCAACCCGAGATCGCGGTCGTGACCAACATCGACTCGGATCACCTGGACTACTACAAAAGCTTCGAGAACCTGCAGCAGTCGTTCACGGCCTTCGGTTTGAAGGTGCCGTTCTACGGTTCGCTGATCGCGTGCGGGGACGATCCGCAAGTGCGCAGGGTCTTCGAAAACTTCCCGAAACGCGTGAAGTACTACGGCTTCGACGCGAAGAACGAGTACCGCATCGAGGGCGGCAAGGGGCGCTACAAGCTCTTCCAGAAGAAAAAGCTCGCCGGCGATCTTGCGCAAACGGAAGACAAGCTTCTCGGGGATTTTGAAGTGAAAGTGCCCGGGCAACATAATGCTTTGAACGCGACGGCGTCGCTCTTGGCGGGACTCGCGGCCGGCATTCCCTTCGCGATCTGCCAAAAAGGGCTCGCGAACTTTCAAGGCGTCGATCGCCGTTTTCAACTCAAAGGCGAAGCGAAGAACATCAAAGTGTACGACGATTACGGACACCATCCGACCGAGGTGCGCGCGACCCTGCAGGGCTTCCGCGAGCGCTTCCCCGACAATCGCGTGGTGGCGCTTTTCCAGCCGCATCGGTACTCGCGCACGCAGCTGTGCTGGCATGACTTCACGAACTGTTTCAGCCAGGCCGATCACGTCATTCTGACCGACATCTACGCCGCCGGCGAAAAACCCATCGATGGCATCACCGGTGAACGTTTGGTCGCCGAGGCCAAACACAATTCGAAGTTGTACCTCGCGAAAGACGATCAGCTGGCGGCCAAAGTGCGCGCCCAGCTCAAGGACGGCGACGTGCTTGTCACCTTGGGCGCGGGCGATATCTGGAAGACGGGGATGCAGGTCCTCGATCTGCTGAAATAGCCCCTCTCGATACATAATTCTTGGAGTTTCGCCGGAAGTGTTGAGGTCCTTGTCAGGACCATCACCCTTCATTCACGAGTCGCGTCCACGACTTCGACGAAGGTCCAGATATTCAAGACGTAGGTCCAGTCGCCCGATGAAGCTTCATGCGACTTTGGATCACCCTTTTTCTGCTGACCGCCTTTACGACCTTGCTTGCCGGTTGCGGAAATTCCATGAGTATCGAAGACCGAAACGCGACGGGCGACAATGCCAGTTTGCGCGACCCCGCCGGGGAAGAGCCTGAAGACCCCGTGAAGCCTCCGCCGGTGGGCGGGAATGACTGGTCGGATGCGGCCGTGAAACTTGATGCGACGGGTGAGGCCTTCGCGAGCTCTATCGCGAACGGTTTGAAGGCTTCACGTTATATGGAAGACGAGTGTCGTGACGACCGCAGCTGGCCGCTGTACGGCGATCTGCCCGTGATTCGTTGCAAGTACGGACTGGGCGGGCAAAGGGCCGAGGTCGTGATGTTGAATCCTGGGCCGCGCCGTCTGACCCAGTGGTTGGCGGACGCTTGCCAAGGTTTGAACGAGAACCTGACGACCTGTATGAACCGCGGCTATCGGCAAATCCTTCACCAGTCGGGCGGACAGTTCCCGGTCACGGGCGTGGTGCTGGAAGACATGAGCGGGAACGGCAAAGGCGAAGCCTTCGCCTTTCGCGAGGGCGTCACCATTCGGATCAGCACGTTCGGCACCGGTACCGAGTCGATCATCTCTGCCAGTCAGGTGCAGGCCGCGATGACCGCGACCGCGATGTACACCTACACTTACGGTCGCCCCATTTCGGTCACGCGCGATCAGATGACCACTTACGCACGCAAAGAAGGACTCACGATTCCGGTCTTGGGGGCGAGTTCGGAACGGAAGAACAACTGGCACGTCTTGATCGGTGAGATGTATCGCGACTCGTGGAAGACGGGACGCAGTCACATCTTGCGTGCCTGGCTTCGTCGCTGAGGCCGAGATTTTCTCCCTATACTCGTGGCGCAATTCCCCCGGACCTCGGTGAGGTTTGCGTAGTCTCATAGCAATTCCGTTGAAAACCCGACCTTTTCCTATGGTGTCCGTCTTGCACAACGAGGACGACAGGAGAGAAGGAGGTCGTGTGAACACGCCTAAAATGATGAGTCGGTTTGGATCTGCATTGGCGGCGGGAGCCGTCGCAACTGTTCTTTCAGCTTTGTTTTCGGTCTCGGCGTTCGCCCAGACTTCAACTTTGCCGGCCGTGCGCGGTCCCGCGATTGACGATGAGTTGAAACCTCACGTCGGTGCGATCATCGGCTTCAGCGAACCGGATGGCTCCGGTCGTGCGGGTGGGGACTTCGGTGTGGACATCGGCTTTCAGCCCTACATTCCCTTCGGCTTCGGCTTGGAATTGGCGGGATCGAACAACACCGAGGTGGATCAGACCCGTTTGTTGATCCGCGGAACTTATAACTTCGGCGGGACGATTCCGGTGATCAAAAGCAGCTACGTCGGTGCGGGGATCGGTCCCGTCATCGGTTCGGTGGGCGACAGCGATCGCGTTCTGTTGGGCTTCGCCCCCATGGTCGGCTTCGATATGCCGGTTTACCGGTTCTCGTCGATGTCGGAAGGTCGTAAAGACTATCTGACCCTCGGCCTGCACGCGAAATATCTGATCCTTGAAGGCAGCGATCCCGACGCGCTCAGCGCGAACGGCGTCGTGAAATACTGGTTCTAAGCTGGATTTCGAAATTGAGGACTGAGGACGGCTCCCGGAAGGGGGCCGTTTTCGTTTCTACCGTTCGCGGTAGGTCAGGCCGAAGTTGTAGTTCGCGCAGTCGGTGATGCCCGAGTAGCAGTTATTGTACTGGGAAATATCGGTCGCGAAGCCGGCGACCTCTTTACGGCCGCGCAGTGGGCGCCCCGTACCGGTGGTGGGCGGGAAGTCGCTTTTCACGCGCGAGGGTGCGCCGCTAATGGTGACCGAAGACTGCGTGCTGTCGAAGCGTGAGTATTGAACCTGCCCGTTCTCGTCGGTCACGAAGGTCGGCCCGCAGTTTTGGAAACTGAGGGCGCCGGCGATGATGCCAAAAATGACGACAAGTCGTAAAACGGCAGGTTTCTTCATTCCTTTCCAGTGTATCCGCGACGGACGTCCAGGACAAGACGCCCTCTTTAGAGGGACAGTTCTTTTGAAGATGGCGTCTTATCATGAGACACTTTTGGGTATGAACCCCTCTGGTCCCTTGGCCATCGCGCGCGACGTGAAGCTGTCCACCTACAACACCTGGCAGGTGGGGGGCAGCGCCGAATTCTTTTGTCTGCCGCGGACGGTGGACGAAGTGGTGCAAGCGCAGAAGTGGGCCGAGGCGCAGCACTGCCCGGTGCACATTTTGAGCGGTGGATCGAATGTGCTGGTGTCCGATGAGGGGCTTTCGGGCCTGACGATCTGTCTGAAAAATCTGGCGGGGACCGAAATCGCGGAAAGCGACGGTCGCTTGCGGATCACCGCGCTGGCGGGGACGGGCAAGTCGGAACTCTTGAAGATTTTTTTGAAACACAAACTCGCGCCCGCGCTGTTTTTGGCGGGAATCCCCGGCGATACCGGCGGGGGCGTCGTGATGAATGCGGGAGTGGCCGAGTCGTTCAAGCCGCGTGAATTCACCGAGATCACGGAGTGGTTCGAAGTGTTGAAGCCCGACGGCTCGATCCGTCGCTATGAGCACAAAGACGTGCGTTGGAACTATCGTCATTCCGACGGTTGGCAGCCCGGCATCATCGTGCGTGTGGGGATCGGTTGGCCGAACGAGCCGGACGCTTCGATCCTGACCCAGGTGCGTGACGCGAATAAGATTCGATTGCAGAAACAGCCGCTCGACATGCCCAGTTGCGGCTCGGTTTTTCAGAATCCGGTGGGCCACAAGGCCGCGCAGCTGATCGATCAATCGGGGCTGAAGGGTTTTCAGGTCGGCCAAGCGCAGGTGTCGCTGAAGCACGCCAATTTTATCGTCAATCTGGGCGGCGCCAAAGCCCGCGACATCTGGTCGGTCATCCAAAACGTGCGCCGCGTGGTGAAGGAAAAAAAGCAAGTGGAGCTTCGAACCGAAGTCGTCCTGATGGGCGCTTGGTCGGATCCCACTTTGAATCTACGGGAAGTGAAAAAGGATGAGCACTAAAACTTTGTCATGGAAAATCATCGCCCTGCGAACGTTCGGCGTGTTGGCCGTCGCCGGTTTGGTCGTGGCGACGCCTTTCATTTTACAGCGCGAAGGTTTTTTCAAGATCGAAAGCGTCGAAATCAGCCTGAATGAAGGCGTCATGATGCCCGCATGGTTGCAATCGGAATGGCAATCCATGCGCAAAGACGCTTTGAAGATGAAGGGTCGCGATCTTTGGTCGCTCGATATGGATGAAGTCGTGCGTGAGATCAAGGCGCGTCCTTGGGTCCGTGAGGTCAGTCTTTCGCGTTCGTGGCCGGATGCTTTGGTTCTTTCGATCGATCCCAAAGAATTGAAGGCGCTCGCGCGCGCGAAGAAGGGGGCGCTCGTTCCCGTGCTCGAAGACGGCACGACTTTGTCGGCCGAACAAATGACGAACTTCGTTTCGTTGCCGATCTTTTCGGGTGAAATTACGAATGAAGATCCCGCGCGTATCAAAGAGGCGTTGCGGTTGCTTTCACTTTTTCCGGGACAAGGTGTGCTTTCGATTGATCGCGTCTCGGAAGTCGGATTTCACGAGAAGGAAGGTTACTGGATTCTCGTGATGCCGTTCGCAACGAAAGTGCGTTGGGGCTTCGGCGATTTCGAAAAAAAGATTTCGCGCGTGAAACAAGTGATGGAATATCTTGATTCTCGTCAAATAGGCGCTCGCGTCATCGACGCGGACTTGTCAAAGAAAGTTGTTGTCAGGCTGCGTAAGACTCCTTAGCCTTTAAGCAGGACATGAGTCCTGTTCAAGACTTAAGGATGAGAATGACTAAACTGAGTGCACCGGTCATCGCTGGCCTCGACATCGGTTCGACGAAAGTCACCGTCATTATCGGTACGGTGAACGACCAGAATTCCCTGCAGATCGTTGGTGTGGGCACGGCCCCCAACCCGGGAATGCGGCAAGGGATGGTCGTCAACATCGAAGCGACCACCGAATCCATCAAAAAAGCACGTGAAGAAGCGGAATTGATGTCGGGCTACAAGATCCAAGAGGTCTGGCTCGGCGTCTCGGGGAGCCACATCCAGTCCTTCGATTCGAAGGGGATGGTCGCGATCAAAAACAAAGAAGTCGCCTCGATGGATGTCGAGCGCGTGATCGAAGCGGCGAAGGCCGTCGCGGTCCCCAACGACCGCACCGTTTTGCACGTCATTCCCCGCGAATACAAAGTCGACGGCCACGAAGGGATCTTGGACCCCATCGGGATGTCGGGTATCCGTTTGGAAGCCAGCGTTCACATCGTGACCGGTTCGCAAACCGCGCTGGCGAACAACTCCAAGTGTTTGGAAAAAGCGGGACTGAAAAGCGCGGGCCTCGTGCTTGAGCCCCTCGCGGCGGCGATGGCGACGTTGTCCGAGGACGAAAAAGCCCTCGGCGTTTGCGTCGTCGATATCGGGGGCGGCAGCTGCAACCTGATTTATTTCGTGAACGGATCGGTCGCGCACACGTCGCTGATCCCGGTCGGCGGGCAGCATTTCAGCCACGACGTCGCGATCGGTCTGCGTACCCCGCAGTCGGCGGCGGAAGAACTCAAGAAAAAGTACGGCGCGGCCATGCTTTCGATGGTTTCCAGTGACGAAAGCATCGAAGTCGAAGGCGTCGGCGGCCGCAAGCCCCGCAGCGTTCTGCGCCGCGATCTGGTCGAAGTTCTCGAGCCCCGTGCCGAAGAAACCCTCCAGCTCATCCAGCAAGATATTCGCCTGAGCGGATTGATGCCGCTAATGGGTTCGGGAGTCGTGCTGACCGGTGGCGCGAGCCAGCTGGAGGGCATGCTCGAGATGGCGGAGTTCGTCTTCGACATTCCCGTGCGTCGCGGAGTCCCGGTGAAAGTCGGCGGCCTGACGGAAATCGTGCGTGCGGCGAGCTTCTCGACCGCCGTGGGACTTCTGCTCTTCGGACAAAGTAAAAAACGTTTCACCGAGGCCTTTCCGGTTTCGGTGTCGTCCAGCGTGACGGGCGCGAAAGAAGACGCTCCGAAATGGACATTGAAGATGAAAGAGTTTTTTGACGGTTTATTCTGATTTTTAGCCACGCGACCATGGAATGGCCGCGTGCGCGCGTCGACGGCGAAGCCGTGACGGGCAACAGGGGGTCTCATGTTTGAGCTCGAAGAAAACGTCCACATCGGTGCCAACATTAAAGTTGTCGGCGTCGGCGGTGGTGGATCGAACGCGGTTTCGACGATGATCGAAGGCGCGATGAGCGGCGTAGAATTCGTCGTTGCGAATACGGACATTCAAGCGTTGAACGCGAACAAGTCGACCGTGAAAATCCAGCTGGGCCTGGATTTGACGAAGGGCCTTGGCGCGGGTGCGAACCCCGACGTCGGCCGTCGCGCGGCGATCGAGTCGTACAACGAAATCGTCGAAAAACTTGAAGGCTCGGACATGGTCTTCGTGACCGCGGGCATGGGCGGCGGAACCGGAACCGGTGGCGCGCCGATCGTCGCGAAAATCGCACGTGAGTTGGGCGCCCTGACCATCGGGGTCGTCACTCGCCCCTTCGCTTTCGAAGGTAAACGTCGCGGCAAACACGCGGACATGGGTCTACAAGAACTCAAAGAGAACGTCGACACCCTGATCGTCATCCCGAACCAAAAACTGCTCTCGATCTCGGGTGATCGGACTCCGCTGACCGAAACTTTCAAAAAAGCGGACGAAGTTCTGCTGCAAGCGGTGAAGGGGATTTCGGACCTCATCAATATCCGCGGTCTGATCAACTTGGACTTCGCGGACATCCGCACCGTCATGCAAGCGAAAGGCATGGCGCTGATGGGCACCGGTTACGCCAAGGGCGACAACCGCGCGGTGCAAGCGGCAACGGCGGCGATCTCTTCGCCCCTGCTCGAGAACATCCGTATCGACGGCGCGACCGGCATCATCATCAACGTGACCGGCGGCCCCGATCTTTCGCTGTACGAAGTGAACGAAGCTTCGACTTTGATCACCGAAGCGGCTCATGAAGATGCGGAAATCATCTTCGGTGCGGTGATCGACGATTCGATGAAAGACGAAGTTCGCGTGACCGTGATCGCGACCGGCTTCCAAGATCCCGAGTTCAAACAAACTTCGGCGAGCGCCTCGGCCAGCATGCAGGATTTTCTGAATGCGCAGCCCTCGAACTCGATGAACATGGCGATGCCGCAGATGCCCCGCATGGAGCTGCCGCCTTTGCCGCCCGTCGCGCCCCCGCAGAATATCGAGATCAACTTCTCGGGTCTGGGACAGCCGCAACCGATGCCTCCGCCCGCGATGCCGGCGTCGTACCAACAGCAGCAGCAGCGTCCGCCGGAGTCTTACAACCCGGCTCCCGCGTCGTTCCCGCTGCAAAATAACGAGATGGATCCTTACGCTCAGCAAGCTGCGGCGATGCCCGCGGCACCGGCAGCCCCGGCTCCGCAAGCTCACGATCATTACGCGGCTCCGACCGCTCCGCACGAGTCGACACCGGTGCTGGATCAGCAGTCGGCACGCGACCAGCTGATCGCGAAGGCGAAAGCTTTTCGTGAAGGACAAGATGCGAACCGTCGCAATCCTTCGCCCGAGCAGCTTTCGATGAATATGGAAGGCCAAGAGCAACCCACTTTGGAAGAAGCGCGCCGCATGGCTCGCGAAGTGTTGAGTTCGCCCTTCTCGGGTCAGAACTTGGAAGTTCCGGCGTTCATCCGGAAGCGCCAAGGCGATCCGAACGTTAAACAGTAGTCGGGCGGACCGTGGTCGCAGCCTGGTTTGTCTCGGATATCCATCTGAAAGACATCAATGAACGGAGCGGGATCACCCTGCTCCGTTTTTTAGTTTCGCTGGCCGAAGGCGCGCGTCCTTGCACGCATCTTTTCTTATTGGGCGACATCTTCGATCTGTGGGTGGGTGGGAGCGAGGTCTTCGTGCGCCGTTACCAACCCATCGTCGACACTTTGGCGCGCCTTCGCCGTAAGGGCGTCGAAATCCATTTCTTCGAGGGGAATCACGACGTCCACATCGAGAAATTTTTCGAACGTGAGCTGAATATCCCGTGTTGGACCGAGGCGAAATACTTCCCGTTGGATGGACGAGTCTTCCGCTTGGAACACGGAGATCTGATCAACCTGAACGATGAAGCGTACTTACGCTACCGGCGCTTCTATCGCCATCCCGTCATGGAGAAGGTCGCGGACATCGTGCCCGGCACGGTTTGGGATCGGATCGGCCAGTGGGCTTCGAAAACCAGCCGTAAATATTCGGCCCGCGACCGCGCGGCTCGGGAAGCCGAGCTGCGGGACATGATCCGCATTCACGCCCGTCGCTCTTTCGCCGAGGCCCCTTTCGACGTCGTCATTTCGGGTCATATGCACATTCGCGACGATTTCGAGTTCGAGGCGGACGTCATCGGGGGGCCGGTCCGGGGGACGCGGCAGGTGCGGTCGATCAATCTGGGCTCTTGGTTCGAGGGGGCGGTGGCGCTTTCGTTCATCGACCACGAATTCACCTGGGTTGAGCTCGAGTAGCTGGACGAGGTCCGCATTTCCGCAAAGACTTCAATGGGTTCGGCGGCGGATGACGTCGCGCGAGTTTGGGTGTAGGTTGCCGCCCATGGCAGTTCTGGGCATTGGGCAATTTCTCGAGATTATGGAAGTCACCGCGAATGGTGTCTTAGTTGACGGGGGTGACCTCGGGCCCATCCTGCTTCCCAATGGCGAGGTGCCCGAGGGCGCCGGGGTCGGCGATGAAGTGGAAGTCTTCGTCTCGCGGGACTCCGAAGATCGTTTATTGGCGACGACCACTTTTCCCGTCGCGCAGGCCGGTGAGTTCGCGGTGCTTCGGGTCGCCGGGCTCGAAAAGATCGGCGCTTTTCTGGATTGGGGTTTGAAGAAAGACTTATTTCTTCCTTTCCGCGAGCAAAATCGTGAATTGAAAGTCGGCGACAAGGTCGTCGTTTACATCGGCATTGATTCCAGCGACCGTATGGTGGCCTCGATGAAGGTTTCGGATTTCACCGAAGCCGAAGTTCCCGAGATGCCCGCCGATCAGGCCGTAAAACTTTTGATCTTCGGCAAATCCGATTTGGGTTACAAGGCCGTCGTCGACGGGAAGTACGAGGGGCTGCTCTTCGCGAACGAAGTGCATCAGCCCCTTCAGTACGGGCAATCGATCGAAGGGTTCGTGAAACGTGTTCGGCAAGACGGGAAGATCGATCTGTCGTTGCGCCCGACCGGCAAGGGGTCGAACAAGGTTCTGGTCGACGAGACCTCGGCGAAAATTTTGAAATACCTCGAAGAGAATCAGGGTTTCGCCGCGCTCACGGATAAGACTTCGCCGGAAGAGATCTACAAGTTGTTCGGCGTTTCGAAGAAGAAGTACAAGATCGCGCTCGGCGGACTCTACAAGGCGCGCCGGCTCCTCGTCGAAGAGGGAGGCGTGCGCTTGGTGCCGGGAGCCGTCCCCGCGGGCGATGCGGTCGCCGGTGACGATGAAGACGACGGCGAGTGAATAAAAAAATCCCGGCACCATTTGAATTGGGTGGCCGGGATTTGAAATCTAAGTTTCCGAGATTTCGAAAATCTTTGCGCCGGCGGGTTCCCGCCGATGTCGAAACTAGAAATTGTATTGGTAAGCGAGCGAGCCGACCACGCCACTGAGAGTGGACGCGACGTCCATGCCGTTCACTTCAAGTTCGCCGTTCTCTTGCGTGATGCGCGAAGAGCCGCCGGTCAGGCCATTTCCCGAGCCCGTCAGGCGCTGCATGGGCAGGTAACGGAAGGTGCCTTCCGCGACGATGCACGACGAGTCGGTGATGCAGAAGTACGCGCCCAAGCCACCCAGCGCGCCGAAGTTTCCGCCGGTGTAGTTTCCGTTTCCGCCCGTGTTGTTCGAGAGCGCCAGATTCATGCTTCCGTAACCGAGACCGACCTGGAAGAAGAAGCGGATGAAGTCGTTTTCCAAAGGATACAGACGCAGCATCGGGAAGAAGGTGAAAGCCGTCATCTTCGCTTCGACACCGCCGCCCGAAGCCGACTGCATGACGTAAGAGGGACGGAAGTGCAGGGCGTAGATCGTGCGGTCAAAGCGGTATTCGTAGTTGAAGAACACCTCGTAGCCGGCGCCCATCTCTTTGGTACCGACGACGCCCAAGCCGCCGATCCAGCTGTTGATGTCGTCCTGAGCGGGACTGATCATCGCGACGCCGCCGCCGAACTGATGCGAGCCCGAGCTCATGCTGCCGCGGCGTTGAGCCATCGCGGGTTGATAAGCCATAAGAACGAACGCCACCACCGTGGCGAAGAAAATCAGTGCCGTACGCACCATATTGGACCTCCTGTCGCTCACTTAGGATGACGGAGGTCACACCCGATGACAACCCGACGATGGTCTGGATTCGGAGCTAACCCCGGACCATCGTGGGGAACTTCTATTTCAGAAGCTCTTCGGCGTGCGCGAGCGACGTCTTGGTGATCTTTTCACCGGAAATAAGACGAGCGATTTCTTGCACGCGGTCCTTTTTCAAAAGCTTCTTCACTTCCATCGACACGGACTCGCGTCCCGGATTTTTCTGGATCGAGAAATGGTTGTCGCCCGCGGCCGCCACCTGCGGCAAATGCGTCACGCAGATGACCTGCTGGCCTTTGCCGATCGACTTGAGCTTGCGGCCGACCTTTTCGGCGGTTTCACCCGAAACTCCCGTGTCCACTTCGTCAAAGAGGTAGGTGCGCGGGAAGCGTCCCGCGCCCATCACGGTTTTGAGCGACAGCAGAATACGGCTCAATTCACCGCCCGAGGCGACCTTCGCCAGCGGTCGTTTGGGATCGCTCTTCGAGGTCTGCGTTTGGAACTCCACTTCGTCCATGCCCGTCGGGGTCAGGCGATCGAGCTTCGTGGTTTCGACGAAAAGCTGCACGCCCTTCATGTTGAGGTCCTTCAGCTCTTCGTTCACGGAGTTCGCGAGCACCTGCGAGCCGCCGTTACGACGCTTCGAAAGCTCGCCGGCCTGCGCGCGCAGATCTTTTTCCATTTTCAGGGCCTTGGTTTCGAGGTCTTTCAAATGCGCGTCCGAGTTTTCGAGCTGGCCGAGTTCGGTTTCCATCTCGATGAGCGAGCGCAGGATATCGTCGACGGTCGGGCCGTGCTTTTTTTGCAGTTTGCGGATTTGGCTCAGGCGGCCTTCGAGCTCGTCCAGACGGCCCGCATCGGCTTCGAGTTTCGAGACGCCCGCGCGCAGCTCGAACAGACCGTCTTCGATCAGGGCCTTCGCTTGGATCAGGCTTTCCATCCGTCCCGTCATGGCGGGGTCGACGTTGTTCAGCTCTTGCGCCTTCTGGATGACCGATTGCAAACGTTGAATCGACGAATCTTCGGGACCATCGAGGTTTTCCTCGGCCCAATTCACGAAGTTCACGAGCTTTGCCGCGCCCTTCAGAAGTTTGAGTTCGCCTTCGATTTCGACGTCTTCACCGGGATTCAGGTCCAGCGCCGCGATTTCATCGCGCTGGAAACGGAGGAAGTCCAGACGCTGCGCCTTTTCGGCGGACGTGCGACGGAACTCTTCGATCTCTTCTTGCAGGGCCTGCCACTGCGTATAGCCCTTGGCGTATTGGGTGCGCGCATCCCAGACGCCGACGTACTGATCCAGCAGGTCGAGCTGGTAGGATTTCGAAAGCAGGTGACGGTTGTCGAATTGCCCCGTCATTTCGATCAGCGGCGCCGCTTGGCCCGCGACTTCGATCAAAGGCGAAACCAGGTCGCGCAAGGTGTTCAGCGGCGAAAGTGAGCCATTCAGGTAGACGCGGGATTTTCCCTCGCTGATCACGCGGCGAACGATCAGCTGATCGTCGTCCGTGGGAATGCCCAGGGCTTCCAAACGTTGCGCCAGATCGGGGCGATCCGACAGATCGAAGCAGCCTTCGATGGACGCTTGATCGTGGCCCGCGCGGATGGATTCGACCGAACCCTTCGCGCCCATGAGGAGGCCCAGCGACTTCAGCAGGATGGACTTTCCCGCGCCGGTTTCACCGGACAGGATGTTCAGGCCTTTGCCGAACTGAATATGGATGTTGTCGATGATTGCGAAGTGACTGACTTTCAGTTCTTGAAGCATCGGCGTTTCCCCCTCGTCGTGCGCTTTGCCGCTCCTGATTTAGGAGCGGTCTCCAAACTTTAACTTATCCCGCAGCAGGAAAAAGAAATTCCTTTGCGGATCTTGCACCATCCAGTGATCGACCGGGGTGCGGCGAACGCGAATCTCGTCATCGACCCCGATATCGCCGAAGAACTGACCGTCCACCACCACCTGGGCCACTTGATCCAGGTTCGTCTGCGGGCGCAGTCCCAGCGGTTTGCCGACGATGCGGAAGACGAGCTCTTCGTCGGTCGGCATGATGAGCGGTCGGCTGGTCAAACTGTGGGGCGCGATCGGTGTGACGACAATCCCGTTGACCGACGGATGCAGTAGCGGTCCACCCGCCGCGAGGTTATAGGCCGTCGAACCCGTGGGGCTCGCGATGATCAGACCGTCCGCCTTCACTTCCGACACGAAGTCGGCCCCGCACTGCATGGACAGCGTGATCAGCTGGGACTTGCGGCCCCGCTCGATCACGATGTCGTTGAGCGCGAGGATCCGGCTCTTTTTACTTCCTTTGCCGCATTCCACTTCAAGCATCGCCCGGGGCGTGAGCTCCATCTTGTTCTTCAGCGTATAGTCGACGGCTGCAAAAACCTCGTCGGCGCGGGTGGGCGTTAAAAAGCCGAGCGAACCCAGGTTCACTCCGAGAATCGGAACGGGATGGCCTTCCAGCATCCGGACGGCGCGCAGGTAAGTCCCATCGCCGCCGAGGACGACGATGAGTCCCACTTTGCGCAGCTCCGTGCGCGAACGCATCGCGCGGGTGCCGGGAACGGGTTTTTGTTCGGGAGCGGTGAACACTTTGTGTCCGCGGTCCTTCAGCCATTGGGTCAAGGCTTCCGCAAGCGTCGAGGCGCTTGCGGTTTCCAGACGGTAGACGATGGCGATCGCGGGCGTTCCTTTGAACGACAGCGGCCGGTCCTTCCTCTTTTTCGTCGCGGCTTTCTTCTTGGTCATTACGACAGACCATCCCGGCGCAGAAGCGCGTCCGGATCGGGCTCGCGTCCGCGGAAGCTCTTGTAGAGTTCCATCGGGTGCACGGTGCCGCCACGGCTCAGGATGTTGTCGCGGAACTTGGTCGCGACCTCGGCGTTGAAGAGGCCTTTTTCTTTGAAGAACTCGAACGCGTCCGCGTCCAGAACTTCCGCCCACTTGTACGAGTAGTATCCCGCCGAGTAACCGCCCGCGAAGATGTGACCGAACGAGCACGATGAGTTCGTGCCTTCCACTTTCGGGAAGATCTGCGTTTTCGCGGTGGCCTGGGCTTCGAACGCGGCGACGTCTTTGATCGACGACGGCTCGGCCGTATGCCAGTTCATGTCCAGGAACGCGAAGTTCAGCTGGCGCAGCGAGAAGTAACCCGCTTGGAATTTATCCGCACGGATCATTTTTTGGATCAGGTCCGCGGGGATCGGCGCGCCGGTCTCGTAGTGTTTCGCGAACAGATCCAGACCTTCTTTTTCCTTCGTCCAGTTTTCCATGATCTGCGAGGGCAGCTCCACGAAATCCCAGTAGACGTTCGTGCCGCCCAGCGAGCGGTACGTGCACTTCGACAGCAGGCCGTGCAACGCGTGGCCGAACTCGTGGAAGAGCGTCTGCACTTCGTCGTAGCTCAGGAGCGACGGTTTTGTCGCGGTGGGCTTCGTGAAGTTGCACACGATGGACACATGCGGGCGGCGGATCGCGCCCTGGAAGAAGCCCTGGTCACGGAAGGTCGTCATCCAGGCGCCGCCGCGTTTGGTCTCGCGCGGGAAGAAGTCCTGGTAGAAGAAGCCGATGTTTTCGCCGGTCTTCTCGTCGGTCACCTGGAAGGTTGTGACTTCGGGGTGATAGACGGGGATGTCCGTGCGCTTCTCGAACTTCAAACCGTACAGACGGCGCGCGTGTTCGAAGACGCCGGCGACGACGTTTTCGAGTTTGAAGTAGGGGCGCAGATCTTCGGCGTTGAAGTGGTACTTCTCGGCTTTGAGTTTTTCCGAGTAGTAGTTGAAATCCCAAGGCATGATTTCGTCGGTGCCTTCTTTGGCTTTACGGAACTCGCGCAGCTCTTTGATGTCCTGATCGGCCGCTTTGCGCGAAGGCGCGTAGAGCTTTTCGAGGAAGCCGAAGACCTGCTCGGGGGTTTCCGCCATGCGCTCTTCCAGAACGAAGGCCGCGTGGGTTTTGTAGCCCAGAAGTTTCGCGCGGGCGTCGCGCAGCTCGACCGTTTTCATGACGGTGGCTTGGTTGTCGAAAGAGTCCTGGAACGACTTCGAGTTGTAGGCGCGCCAGAGCTTTTCGCGGATTTCGCGTTTATCGAGATACTCCATCGCGGGCAGGTACGAGGGGATTTGCAAGGTGATCAGCCATTGGCCTTTCTTGCCTTTGCGTTCCGCCTCCATCGCTGCGGCCTCGATCGCGCCTTCGGGAAGACCCTTCAGGTCGGCGGCGTCGGTGATCCAGAGTTCGAAGGCGTTCGTCGCCTTGAGCAGGTTTTCCGAGAACTTCGGGCTGAGGACCGAAAGCTCTTGGTCGATGGCTTTGAGTTTTTCTTTTTTGTCGGCGGCGAGCAGCGCCCCGTTGCGCGCGAAATTTTTGAACGAATGCTCGACGAGGCGTTTTTGCTCGGCGTTCAAATTCAGTTTTTCGCGGTTGTCGTAGACCTCTTTCACGCGCTGGAAAATCACGGGATCGAGATTCACTTCGCTTTGGAATGCGGCCATCACCGGCGAGATGTCCTTCGCCAGGGCTTGCAGCGCCTCGGACGCTTCCGAGCTGAAGAGGTTGAAGTAGATGCCGGTCACAAGCTCGGCGGGCTCTGAGAAGGTCTCGAGCGCGAGCAGGGTGTTTTCGAAATTCGCGGGCGCGGTGTTTTCGCGGATCTTTTGCAGATTCGCGCGCGAGATTTTCAACGCCTCATCGAGGGCGGGCATGAAGTGGGTGACATCCAGCTGGTCGAACGGGAACGCCTGGTCGGGAGTTCCGAAAGTGCCGGTCGAGAAAAACGTCAGAAAGGGATTTTGCTTTGTGCTCATAGTGCCAAACACTATGGACATAAATCAGGGGAGTAGCAAGGTTGGGGACGCCGAGTCCGGAACGCGGAAATCCGCGACCGCGGCGGCGCTGGGGGCGGTCCGGAGCGCGGATGGAAGGGCCGCCGCGCTCAGGGGGCGGCGGACGTACGGACCCCGATCAGGGGCCACGAACACACAGACCGATGGTCGAACCGCCGCTGGTGGGGCGGCAGAGCTGACCCGAGGGGCAGTTATTCATGCGGACGTCGCAGCCTTGAGCCGTTTGGTTCAGACACTGCGAAGCGATCTGGGTGCCGGCATACTGATTTTGCGGAATGTTCACCCACTGCGTGTTCTGCGCGGGGCCATTCATGCCCCAGTTGAAATAGACGACGGGCTGCTGAACGAAGAATTGATTCGTGGGGGCGCAGGCGACGCTCTGGCCGTTGAAAACGGGGGTAAAGCCGTAGGGGCAACCGCAATAATCCTGCTGGGGTTGCCATTGGTAGGGCCAGTACCAGCCTTGGGGATATTGACCGGGATATTGATTCTGCGGAATGCAGCCGGGAACCAGCAACTGGGCGTTACAAGGCTGCGGCGTCGTCGCGTAAGTGGTGGGCACGGGCGCGGCGGCGGGCGCCGGGGCGTTGCCTCCGGAGTCCGATTTCTGGCAGGCCGCGAGGCCAAACAGAACGGCGAAAATGCTCCACATCAAAGCCTGCTTCATACGCGCTCCTTCACATGACAATCCATTCTCAGAATTATCAAATTTGATGCCTCGAAGAAGAGGGGCTCAGGGTGAACCTATTGCAGTCCACACTTTGGACAGCGACCAAAATCGTCACTGGCGACTCAATTGGGGCACGTCCAGTTCCCGACGGAAGCGGCCTCTGCGGGCTGCATCAAAATTGACTTCAATTGGGCCCACTGACCAAAATGGAGGCTCATTGTGTCGGATGATTGGCGCGCAGTGTCGCGCCGCCGAAGGGGGAAGAGATGCGGATCACACTATTAAGCCTCGGAGTCGTGTTGGGATGTTGTTCGTGGGCTTCGGCCGCGATTCCCAAAGCGCAGGTGAATCCGTCGCGGATCCTGATCGGGAACTCGTCCACTCAGGGCGGAAAGTCCGGACAGGCCTTGGCGTTGATGGATGTCCGCCATTCGGCCTCGAAGAGCGGAAAGATGGAGCGCGTGGTTCTCGACTTCGGGAGCTCGGATTTGAAGGACGCGAAGGGACTCGTTGGCTACTACCACGCCGAGCTTCAGCAAAATCCCGCACGTCTCGTGCTGGAGCTTCCGCAGACCTACGCTTCGCGCTTGCCGGAAAAAGAGATTTTGAAGCGCCTGCAAAAATCCAATTACGTTCGCAGCGCGCAGGTGGGTTTCGATCGCAATCTGCAAAGCTTGACGATGGTGTTTCAGTTGAAGCAGCCCGTGCAGGCGCGCGTGGCGCGAGTCACGAATCCCGAGTCGACCGGCAAGATCGTGATCGACTTTGCGCCGGACACGCCCCAAGCGCGCGCGGCCCTCGCGCGTCGTCAGCAGCAGCAAGCAAGTCGTCTGCGCGCGGCTCCCGAGCCGGGCGTTCGTGCGGCGGCCTCGCGAACCGCACCCGGTGTGGGCTCACGTCAACGTGCTCCCGCGACGGCGCCCGCGAATCGCATCGCGGCACCTGCCGCGCAAACCACAGCGGCTCCTGCGGCGCGGACGAGAACGGCCACTCCGGGCGCGAAGGCGACAGTGGTTCCCGCAGCGCGGAAGGCGACGGCGGATCGGGCTGCGGCCTCGTTGCGTGAGGCTCCGGCTCGTCAGGCTCCCGCTCTGAAAACAGCGCCGGTATCGAATGGCTTTTTCGATAGCGCACCGGTTGCGCCCGCCAAGGCGCTTCCGCCGAAGAAGAACGCGCGTCAGCCGGAGGGTTTGACCGACGCCGATCGCGCGGCCGCTGAATCCGTTTTGTCCCCGAAGGCGAATCGCTGATGAAGGCGGGGTTGTTGGGTTGGGTCTGCGGTTTCGCGTTGGTGTTGGGCGTTTTACCGGCCCACGCGCGCCAGCTCAATCTGATCAATGAAAGCTTCGCGCCTTATCTGCGTGGCGGTTACCAAGTTTCCAATCTGAAAAAGTCTTCGTTCGCCGAGTCCAGCGGGACCGGCAATGAGTTTAGCGGCGATTTGCCGTTCATCGCGAACTACGAGTTCGGTTTCGTGTGGGCGATCAAAGAGGTTTCGCTCCGCTTCGGCTTCGAGGTGATCCGTCCCCGGGCCGAGAAGGGCATCTTGGCGACGAACGCGTCGGGGACCGAACTCTTCACGGTGGATACCGATGTGTCGGGTTACGTCCCGCGGTTGGGCGTGGATATCAACATCAAGCAGTGGCCGAGCGCGCGCATTTTTTTGAATGCGAGCTACGGCATGGCGAATGTCACCGTTCAGAACTCTTACGGCTTCACGGCGGCGGGACAAGCGGCCTACTCGCTGGCGAATTTCCGGGAGGAAGTGAAGGGCAGCGCGGCCCTGCAAGAGTACGCCCTCGGTTGGGAGTACAACGCCTTCGACACGACGACCATTGTGCTCGATGCCGGTTACCGTTACCTGAAACTCGACGGTCTTTCGCACAACGTGGACGTGACGAACTTCCAAGGCGCGGTCACGAAGGGCTCCAGCGCCCTCAATAACACCGGCGGCAATCGTGCGCTGGATCTGTCGGGCTATTTCGCCTCGTTGCACCTGCGGTTCTGGCTTTAGAATCCTTGGCGGGATGCTGACCACCGATGCCGATTGTGCGCGCCACAAAGAACTTGAAGATTCTCGGGCGAACGTGAGCCGCCGCCGCTGACGGGGCGGATGTGATCAATTTGCAGATAGCGGCGTGAGCCACAGGCTTTTCCCGTGCGCGCGTCCCGATACCCACAGGCCGCGTTTCGTAGCAGCGCTTTTCGTTGATTCGGAGGAATCTGCCGTGGGTTGCGGGAGGCGTTCTTTCGCGACGCGATTGCGGGGGCCCCATTCACTTCCGCATCGGAAGTGAGATCGAACTTGTTACCGCGAACCTCGTTTGTGAATTTTGCCGGGCTTGTCCGCGAAACCGATGTGCGAGCGGGACGATGAATCTCGGTGCGACGGCGGATTTCCTGTTTCGCGAGGTAGTGCGCGAGCGCGGACGCGTGCCGAGAGCTGACGGCGTGGACCGCGAGTTCTTCCGCCCGCCGCCAGTCGGCGTATTGCTCGGGCGTGAAGGTGAGCGAGAGGGTCACCGATCCATCGGCGTGGACCTGCGTTCGCTCGGGAGCTTTCACTTCGACTTTGAGTTCCTCGGCCAGAATCCGCTGGGTTTCGAAGACGTTTTGGTTCTCCAGCTTTTCGAGCAGCTCCAGTTTCGTTTCGGAGTCCATCTTCGTGGCGAATTTCTTCTCGGCGATTTTGATCGTTTGGGCGAGTAGCGAGATCTGCGAAAGATGGATCTGACCTTGCTCTATTTTTCGCGCGACGGTCGGAACTTCAATGAGAAATCGCGCAGCCGAAATCCGGCGTTGGGCGGCTCCGGCCGAGTAGCCGTAAGCTTGGGTGAGGTATTCGAAAAGGTTGGGATAGGCTTTGTCGAGATAGAGTTTGCGCCGGTCGATCTCGGCGATGCATTGGAGCACGAGATGCGTGATCTTCCGCTCGGTCCGCACGAGTTTGTCGAAGCGTTGGAGAAGGGAGGCGTCGGTGAGGGGCTGCAGAGCCATGATTTCGTCCTTTCGCAGCGGGAACGAGCGCAGAGTAACATGGGTTTTGGAATCCTGTTTTTGCGGTTTGTCTCTCTGGTGGAGGCTTTTCGGGAGGAGCGAAAGTCCCCCATGAGATTGATTTATCGCACGCAGGGGCCACGCAAATTCGTGGGGCACGGTCGGAGTCGTTTCCGAAAGAATCGGAGCACAGAGAGGGATCTGGTTCGCCGGAAATGGCGTCAATCGATTTGCGTCGAGAGACTCAGTGCGAAGTGATTTTTCGCACTTCCGAATCGGAAGTGCACCGCTGTCGATGGGGCAAGTTCTTTCGTCGGGACACGGTCGTCCTCAGCTCCGACTCCAACTCCTCGCCGATCTGGAGTTCCGATCTCGAGTCTGTTCCGAAATCCAATCGCCGGTTTGAGTCTCGGTTCTGAACTTCTAATCCCAGATCTGAACTCTCAATCCCAAATCCCAAATCCCAAATCCCAAATCTCAATCTCAATCTCAAATCTCAATCTCAAATCTCAATCTCAATCTCAAATCTCAATCTCAATCTCAAATCTCAATCTCAAATCTCAATCTCAATCTCAAATCTCAATCTCAAATCTCAATCTCAATCTCAAATCTCAATCTCAAATCTCAATCCCAAATCTCAATCCCAAATCTCAATCTCAAATCTCAATCCCAAATCTCAATCTCAAATCTCAATCCCAAATCTCAATCTCAAATCTCAATCTCAAATCTCTCAAATCTCAAATCTCAATCCCAAATCTCAAATCTCAATCCCAAATCTCAAATCTCAATCCCAAATCTCAATCCCAAATCTCAAATCTCAATCTCAAATCTCAATCTCAAATCTCAATCCCAATCCCAATCCCAATCTCAATCCCAAATCTCAATCCCAAATCCCAAATCCCAATCTCAATCCCAAATCCCAAATCCCAATCTCAATCCCAAATTCCAATCTCAATCCCAAATTCCAATCTCAATCCCAAATCCCAATCCCCAATCCCAAATCCCAAATCCCAAATCCCAATCCCATCGTTCCGCCGCCCCCACCCCCCCCTATCGCAACGGCCGCGCGAACCGTCGCGCGCAGACCTCCAGCACTTGCGGGGCCGGGACTTCCATGCGGCTATCGCGCGATTGCAGTCCCCAAAAGCCGCCCGCGACTTCCTGATCGCCGATCACCGCGAAGAGGACCGGGCGCAGGCGGTGGGCGAGCGCGAGACGCTTGGCTAATCGCCCCTCGCGGCGATCGACCTGTGCGCGCAGGCCCGCGCTCCGCAGACGCGATTCCCAATCGGCGGCGAACGCGCGGTGCTCTTCGCGCACGGGGATCAGAAGGATCTGTACCGGCTGCAACCAATCGGGCAGGCGTCCCGCGTGGGCCTCCAGCAAGACCGCAACGATACGTTCGAAACTTCCGAGCGGCGCCCGGTGCAGAATCCACGGGCGTCGCAACGAGCCGTCGGCGGCCGCGTACTTCAGGTCGAAGCGCTCCGCCGAAAGGAAATCCAGCTGCACGCTCGCGACCGACTCTTCGCCGCCCCCGAGTTTCATTTGCACGTCGATCTTCGGTCCGTAGAAGGCGGCCTCTCCCGGCGCTTCGAAGAACGGCCGCCCGCGCTCAAGCAAGACCGAGCGCAGCAGCTCTTCGGCCGCCACCCAATCCGCGACCGCGCCTTCGAAATCCGCCCGTGCGGGATCGCCGCAGGACAAACGAAAGCGGCGTTCGCGTAAGCCCAGATCCGCGTGCGCGCGGTCGAACAGATCGAGCACGCGGTGCAGTTCCGCGCGCGCGTCCTCGGGCGCCAAATAAATGTGCGCGTCGTTCTGGCAAAGGCCGCGCACGCGCGCCAGGCCCCGTAGCGATCCGCCATTTTCGTTGCGGTAGACGTGGCCGCACTCGGCCAAACGTAGCGGCAGCTCCCGGTAACTGCGGGGGCGGTGCCGATACACTTCGTGGTGATGGGGGCAGTTCATGGGCTTCAGGTAAAATTCGTCGCCTCCGTCTCGGAGCGGCGGAAACATATCCGCGCGGTAGTGGCGCAGATGTCCCGAGCTTTCGTAAAGAACGGCTTTGCCGAGATGGGGGCTGAGCACGCGCTCGTAGCCCGCGCGATGCTCGAGGTCGCGGATGTAGTCTTCGAGAGCCGCGCGCAAGGCCGCGCCCGCCGGAAGCCAAAGCGGCAAACCCGCACCGATGTCTTCGTTCAGACAATAGAGTTCCATTTCCTCGGCGAGTTGCCGGTGATCGAAGACGGACATAAAAATCTCCAAGCGCGCACGCGCGACGTTCAGGGGTCAGTCAAAAAAATTGAATTGTGGTGGGGCGAAAGCCCCAAAAGAAATTAGAACCCGGAACGGGTGGTGGTCGAAACCATCGAAGGACAGAATGAAATGGAAAGCGAGATCGCCGATTTCATATCGTTCATCTTAACGGCGGGAGCGCGAATTTCTCAAGATAGAGTTTTGAATAGGCGGCCCAAGAAATTCTTGGGCCGACTTTTACGAGTACAAAGAATCCAGTTCTTTCTTGTACTTGGTGTCCACGAATTTGCGTTTGATCTTGAGCGACGGGGTCAATTCGCCGGTCTCGATCGAGAAGTCCTGGGGCAGGATGATGAAACGTTTGATCGTCTCGTAGCTGGCCAGCTGGGAATTCGTTTCGGCGACGGCCTTGCGGACGCTGTCTTGGACCGAGGGGTGTTGGGTCAGCTTCGCCAGGCCCTCTTTGTCGGCCGACTCGGGGACGGGAAGCGAACGATCCTTCGCGAACTGACGCAGATTGACGATATCCAAGGTAATCAGCGCGGCGATGTACTTGCGTTGATCGCCGTGGATATGGACCTGCGAAAGCAGCACATTCATTTTCAGCATGCCTTCGAGTTTCTGGGGCGCGACGTATTTGCCGCCCGCCGTTTTGATCAGGTCCTTCTTACGGTCGGTGATTTTGAGCTGCCCGGTGCCGGTGACTTCGCCGATGTCGCCGGTTTTGTACCAGCCGTCCACGAAGGCCTCTTTCGTCGCTTCGGGGTTGTTGTAGTACTCGGTCATGACCTTGTCGGACTTCAGCAGGATCTCGCCGTCGTCGGCGATTTTGATCTGTACGTCGCCGATGGGCTTGCCGACGGTTCCGAAAACGTAGTCGAAGGGCGTGTTCACGCACACGGCCGCCGTCGTTTCGGTCAGGCCGTAGCCTTCCAGGACGAGCACGCCGCAGGCATGGAAGAACTCCGCGATCTCGGGGTTCAGCGGAGCGCCGCCGCTGACGGCGAAACGTAGGCGACCCCCGAAAGCGTCACGCACTTTTGTCAAGACCAGGCGATCGGCGATTTCAAACGAAGGGATCATACGCAAAGGAACGGGACGCCGTGCGATTTTCAGGTGACCGATGGTGCGCCCGATGTCGATCGCCCACGCGAAGAGTTTTTTGCGCAGCGGATTCGATTCAATCTGCGATTGGATCGCCAGGTAGATCTTTTCGAAGATGCGGGGAACGGCCATCATGATCGTCGGTTTCACTTCGCCGAGGTTCGCACGGATCTTTTCGATCGATTCGGCGAACGCCAACGTGAAGCCGAACGACAGGGAGCCCCACAGCTCGATCCGGCCGAAAATGTGCGAGTACGGCAGGAAGGTAAGCGAGACGTCGTGGTGGGTGACGCCGCAGAACGGGAAGGCCTCGTTCACTTCGCTGGCCACTTGCAAATGCGTGAGCAGAACGCCTTTGGGTTTTCCGGTCGTGCCGCTGGTGTAGATGATCGTGGCGGGATCGGTGATTTTCAGCGCCTTCATGCGCGTGCGCCATTCGGTCCCGAGCTCCGTGCGTTTCATCGCGCCCATCTTGCGTAGGTCCGCGAGGGGCAGGGCGGGTTTTCCCGTATCGGCGGTGCCCGCTTTCGGCGCGTCCATCACGAAGACCTTTTCGATTTGCGGACAATCCGCTTCGCAGCCGCGGAAAATTTTGAGCAGATTCGAGTTTTCGGTGAAGAGCATCCGCGCGCCCGAGTCGGTCAGGATGTAGTGCAACTCTTCGGAGGTCATCGTGTGGTAGATCGGCACGACGATGATTCCTTGCGAAAGGGCGGCGGTGTCGATCAGCGTCCACTCGTAACGTGAGCTGGCGAAGATCGCGATCTTCTCGCCCGGCTTGACGCCGAGATCGATGAGCGCGGCGGCCATCTCTTCGACCATGATCGCGTAGTCGGCCCAGCTGACTTCGCGCCATTCGCGTTTTTGTTTAAACTTGATCGCGGGAAGGCTCCCGCGCGCGGACATCTGCTCGACCCATTGGGGGAAAAACGGCTGATTCACGTTCATGCGCAGGGTCTAACGCCGGGGGCCCGAGGTTGCAACCCCAGGGAACGGATTTCTTTACTGAGTCTGGCCGGTCCGGCCCAAGATCAAACGGACGGCGCGGCGTTGGCCGACGCCCACGATGACGGTTTCTTCAGCATAGAGCTGGGTCAGCGGATTGTAGACGCGGATCTTCACGGGAACGCCCGCCGGGACGGGATAACGTTGAATCGGCGGTTTCTCGGCCAGGCGGACGCCGTTGACCGAAATGACGGGCTCGCCGCCGCCATTGATGACGTCGACGCCGATATAACCGGTCGGGGGTTCGGGCTGTAACGTCGCGCGGATGGTGACGCCCTCGGCGCTCGCGGCCTTCATCTCGCCGCGATCGTACGGCAGATATTCTTCTTTCACCAAAGTGATGCGGAAATTTTTATTCAGTTCGATCCAGCCACGGTAGGGCGTAAAGCCCCGGTTTTGTCCGTTGACGTAAACGGTCGCGCCGGTGGGCTGCGAGTGGATCGCGAGCGGAACCTGCTCGACGAATTTACTGTCTTTCGTATCGCTGGTACTGTCGTTGGCAGAAGGCGAAGTCGTCGTCGTCGCACCTGCGTCCGTCGAGGATTCGTTGATCACACCCGAAGGGGCACCGGCGAAGATGCCTTT
The DNA here is from genome assembly GCA_019637875.1 of Pseudobdellovibrionaceae bacterium. Lineage (NCBI taxonomy): Bacteria > Pseudomonadati > Bdellovibrionota > Bdellovibrionia > Bdellovibrionales > Pseudobdellovibrionaceae > Pseudobdellovibrionaceae bacterium. The sequence continues at coordinate 537,999 of JAHBUW010000001.1, forward strand.
CAGCTGCGCGAAGGGTTTGCCGTCCAGCAAGGCGCCGGGGCCTTGGAAGAAGACGAAGGCCAGCGCGACCAATACGAACACCCCACCCGCGATCGCGCCGGGGGGAAGTCCCTTTTTCTTTTCGCTCGGGAAGGGACGCGCGGTGATGCGCGACTGCGTTCCCGTCGGCAGCCCCGGATGCGTTCCGGGAAAGGTCCCGGGATGCGTGCCGGGACGGCTGTAGGAGCCGCCAGGCGTCGTGCGCGAGGCCTCTTTCAGCTGCGCCGCAAGCCGCGGCGAAGTTTCGGGGCGATCCTGCAAGCGCAGGTTCTGCACGTCGACCTTCGAGTTCTCGGGAACTTCGAGTTGGAGCGGTTCATCTTCCGACACCTGATCCGCCGGCGGGGGCGCGATGATCGCGCCGGCACGGCCAGGAGGCATCGGCACCGAGTTCAAACTCGGCGGCGGCATCGCGACGTGATTCACTTGCGCGGCCGGAGGCGGGAAGCTGTTCGCCAAATGCGGAGCCGTGTCCGTCGCGGTGACGGTCGCGGTCGCGGTTTGGGTGACCGCCGTCTTTTCTTCTTCGATCTGCAACTTCGCGTACTCGGCGAACTTCTTACGGTTCTCGACGTACATTTTGTTGTAGAGCGACTTCATGAACTTCGAGAACTCCTGAGTCGAGAACTCGGGATACTGAACGTTCAAGAAGCGGTTCAAATCTTTATGGAATGCCGCCGAGGTCTGGTAGCGCAGCGAGCGGTCCTTCGCGAGCGCTTTGTTGCAGATGCGCTCCAGCTCGGGAGGGATATTCGGATTGATCTTACGCAGCGAAGGGATCTGGCACTCGCGCACGCGGCGTAGCGTGGCCGCTTCGCTTTGCGCGACGAACAGACGGTCTTTCGCGAGCAGCTCCCACAGCACGATGCCGAGCGAGAAGATGTCCGTGCGCAGGTCGACGGATTGACCGTCGGCCTGTTCGGGGGACATGTAACCGAACTTCCCTTTGATGGTTCCCGCGCGGGTGTGCTCCATCTGGTTTTCGGCTTTCGCGATACCAAAGTCGACGACCTTGATTTCACCTTCGAAGCTGAGCATCACGTTCTGCGGGCTCATGTCCCGGTGGGTGATGTTCAGCGGACGTCCGGTCGCGCCGTCCAAGCAGCGGTGCGCGTGATCCAGGCCCGAAGCGACTTCTTTGATCAGGTACACGATCTGATCGAGCGAGAAGTCTTTGTTTTCTTTCTTCATGTGGTTCAGAACTTGGCGCATGTTCTGACCTTCGACGTACTCCATGACCAAGTAGAACTGCGAGCGCTCGACCCCGAAGTCGAAGATCGAAACCACGTTCCCGTGGTTGAGGTTCACCGCGATCTTCGCTTCCTCTTTGAACATCTCGATGAATTCAGGATTGTCGGAGTACTGGGGAAGGATTCGCTTGATCGCGAGGAACTTGTTGATCCCGTTGGCACCAATGGATTTCGCAAGATACACTTCGGCCATTCCGCCGGAAGCGAGCTTCTCCAAAAGTAAGTATTTGCCAAAGGCCTCAACCATCGAATTCGGTTTCCTTCTAAGACTCGCATCGGTATATTCACCCCAAGAGTTAACGGATGTATTCGTAATCCCCGAAGAATCGGACCGGATGGCGAGCGTCCCAAGACGGGAACTCTGGGCCAAAGTCGGGGAGTCACCACTGGACTGGTGATCGGGACCGGGATAAAGGACAAACCATGAAATGGATCGGGCTGACGGGCGGAATGGGGTCGGGAAAGTCCGCGGTGACCGCGCTGCTTCGCGCTCGAGGGTTCACGGTCATCGATGCGGACGTCGTCGCCCGCAAAGTCGTCGAGCCGGGGACCCCGGGACTCGCGCAGGTCGTGCAGGCCTTTGGTCCAGGTGTGTTGAATGCCGAGGGTGAACTCGACCGAAAAAAACTGGCCGCCCAAGTCTTCGGCAAACCGGACGAACTGCGGCGTCTCGAAATGATCCTCCATCCTTTGATCCAACAAAAGGTCGCCGATCGGCGACAAGAGGCCGCCGCCCGCGGCGAAGCGCTCGTCTTCTATGATGTACCGCTATTGTTCGAGAAAAATTTGGGCGCGCAGTTCGACGCGGTCGTCGTCGTTTGGAGTACGCAAGCGCAGCAAATCGAGCGCTCCATGAAACGTGACGGCGCCTCGCGCGAGGATGTCGAAAGACGGTTAAGCGCGCAAATTCCTCTCGCCGAGAAGAAGTTGAAGGCCGACGTTTTGATCGACAATTCGGGAACGCTCGAGTCTTTGCCCGTCAGGGTCGACACGGCTCTGAAGGCGCTCGGCTAAGAGATTCAGTTAAAAAGGAAATTCATCGGCGGCGAACGTCCATCCCAGGCCGATCTGGGCCGATGCGCCCAAAAGTCCCGCGCGCACGACGATTTCGGCGCGCAGTTGACGATTCAAACCGAAGAGATCCTCGAAGCCCGCGCGGGCGCGCAAGTGATAACTTTCGATATTCACGAGCGCCGCCATTTGATCGCGGGTTTCGTAAAATGCGCCCAGGCCGAGACCCCAGTAAGGCTCGCTGTAGTCGCCTAAACAGCAAAAGCGATGCGTATCCCAATGCAGTCCCCAAATGTCGCGGTCCGCGACGCTGAGCCCGTAACTTTGCCCGGTTTCGTTTTGGTTATCGTTTTGGAAGGTGAGGGTCAGCCAGGGAATCGTGCGTGGGGCCGTTTCTTCGATCGCGCCACTGATCAGTCCCAGGCCGACGATGCGTGACTGAGTCCGCACCACGCGGGTCGCGGAAATCGCCGGCGCGTTCGCGGTGATCGGTAAAAGCGCGGCGGCTTCGGGGTCCGGCGCCACGCCGGTGTCCAAGCTCTCGTCGCGACTGAGCTCGGCCGGTAGGCTCTGCGCGGGGGGCGGGGGCTCCGTGGGACGTAGCGCGCGACCCGGACCGGGACTCACGGGCGCCGCGACGGCGACCGAAGTCGCGATGAGCGGCGTCAAGACCAAGGTCAATATTTGAATCGTGAGGGCAGGACGCATCGACGAAATCATATCAGAAGTTTGGGGGATCAGAATAAAATTCTAGAGTGCTTAGTCGTAAAACTCCCGCGTTGCTCTTACTGACTTTCCTCTTCGGGGGAATTCCTCTCGCCTTCGCGCAAGAAGGTGTGCACACGTCCATTCACCGTCTTTACGAATCGCCGCGGGCGATGGGCATGGGCGGCACGTCGATCGCGGTGGCGAACGACTACAGCGCGATCTTCCAAAATCCGGCGGGACTTGCGCGGTTTGAAAACTGGCAGTTCAACGGATCGCTCGAAGTGGGACTGTCGGCCGAACAGCTCATGGCCTTCACCTCCGAACTCGATCGCGCCTCGAAAATCGAGAACGAACAGGACTCTTTCAACGCCACCGTCGAAGTTCTGCAACGTAACTACGGGAAACAGTACTCCCTGCGCACCGGAGTTTTTCAGGGGATCTATGCCGCGCCCAACTGGAGTTTGGCGATCATTCCCGCGGAGTTGACGCTGGATTTGCGCGTGCACAATCAAGGAACACCGGCGATCAACGTGCGCGCGTTTCTGGATACGACGATCGCGTATGGTTACGCCAAAGCCTTCGCGGTCGAGGCGCTTCCGGGTCGGTGGTCTTGGGGTGTGACGAGCAAGTTCGTGAACCGCGGTTACGCGAACAAACAGGTGAACGCGCTGGATTTGTCGGTGGACCCCGAAGTCTTCCGCGCTTCCGATTTGCGCGATGGTTCGACGGTGGACTTCGACATCGGATTTTTGTATTCGCCCGCCGCGGCGAACGGTTGGCTTGAGGCCACGCGTCCCACCTTCGGTTTCGTCGCGCGCAACGTTTTGGATTACGGCTTCAAGAACTCGTTGAACCTTTTTAACAAAGAGGACACCGAGCCGCCCGAAAAACTTCACCGCACCTTGGACTTCGGATCGAAGTTCGAGCTGCCGTCGTGGTCGATCTTCAACTGGCGTCTGGCCGCGGATTTCCGCGATGTTCTGCATCCGAGCTCTTCTTTGCGCAAGTCCACCCATCTGGGGGCCGAATTCGATTGGACGATGATGAGCCGGTGGAAAGGGCAATACCGCATGGGCGTGAACCAAGGTTATCCGACCTTCGGTGCCAGCTTCATGATGCTGATCTTCCGCATGGATCTCGTCACCTACGGCGAAGACATCGGTGGCCCGAATTCGCCGCGCGAAAACCGCATGTGGAAAGTGAAACTCAATTTAGACATTTAGGGCAGGTCACGGCTTCGCCGTCGACGCATTCCACGTCATGCACGTCAGGGCGTGCAGAGGTTTGTTTCGAGCTGCGAGCCGATCTGTTCATCGGTTGTTCCGCCGCCCACCGCCGCCGCGTACTCTTTGCAGACGGGGTCGGGGTTTTCCTTCCCTTTGCAGTTTTGCTCGTAAGCCGCGCGGGTCGCCGAGCCGATCACCGCGCGTGAAGCGGGCGTCGCGTTCGTGCAGAGTCCTTCGCGAATTTGCGATTCGGTGGGGGGAGTGCCCGTCGTGGGATCGTACAAAGTCACCAAGCCGAGCGCGACCGTCGCGATGCGGGTCATCGAAGACAGATAGATCATGCCTTTCGAACTCGAGCCCTGGCAGCTCGCAAAAGCGGTCTCGCTGAAATTCAGATTGGTCGTTTTGTCGTATTTCGATGCCGAGAAGGCCATGAAGGACAGCACCGCGATGGTCGAAGATCCGCCCCCACCGTTGTTGCCGTCCTTTTTCAGTTCTTCCGAGACGCGCGAAAGACGGCCGGGATCGCTGAAGCCTTGATCGATGAAGTAGGCCGAGCAGCGAACGAGCTCGGCGCCGGCGGTTTCGACACCGTCGACTTTCGACAGACAGGCCAGCGCCGTGTCCGAGGTTGCGCGATCCAAACAATCCTGGGCGTCGGCGACCTTATCCGCGTTCGAAGGCGCGCAAGCGGCCAAACCCAGGGTGGTCATTGATGTGAGCAGAAAATTGCGGGCGGTCCGATTCATCCCAAACATAGATAACGTATCGGAAAGCGGGCGGCGAGTCTGAAGCGTTCGTGTCGTACCGGTTTCAGGACGAAACGCCAGGTGGATCGAGCCGGGGCGTTGCGTGTCGTCCGGTCTTCGGTCCAGAAGATGTCGGTGTGGCGGATAAGCGCCTCAAAACGGGGCGGGGTTCTGCCGATAAGTCGTTCATGGCAAGGACGCCTCCGCCGTCACTGATGATGGCACTGATCACCACCCTCGTTTTCGCTCACGCCGCCCAAGCGCGTGAAGTGAGTCGCTTCTATATGGGCGCGCGGGCCGCCGGCATGGGCGGAGCCTCGATCGCGGTCGTGAACGACGAAACCGCCTTGATCATCAATCCGGCCGGACTGGGAAAACTGCGCGACTATTACGGCACGATCCTGGATCCCGAAATCGAGGGTTCGGACAACATGTTCGAGCTTTACCGCAAAAAATCGTTCTCGGGTCTTTTCGATCCCGAAAAAGTTTCGCCGTCCTTGCAGGAAAGCCTGACGACGCCGTACCACGCGCGCGCGACTTTGTTCCCGAGCTTCGTGGCGAAAAATTTCGGCATCGGTATCTTGGGACGTTACTCGCTCGATGCCCGCGTGGACGACACCGGGACCGAGATGGACACGCTTTACCAAGACGATCTGGCGGTGCTGCTGGGATTCAACCTGCGCCTGTGGGGCGGACGGATCAAACTGGGCGCCACCGGGAAATTCATTTCGCGAATCGAAGTCGACAAGGTCCTCAGCACGACCGGTGACATGAGCATCAACACGAACGCCAGTGAAGGCGCGGCGGTGGGGGCGGACGTGGGCTTGAGCCTGACCGCGCCCTGGGCTTGGTTGCCGACGATTTCCGTCGTCGCGCGCGATGTGGGGGGGACCGACTTTGGTGCGGGCGCGGGCCTGCGCAAGTCGACCGCGACTCGTCCGAATCGTATCGAGCAGGATATCGACGTCGGCCTCGCGCTGTTCCCCATTCATTCGAATAACACGCGTTCGGCCTTCACCCTGGAATACCAGAAGCTGAACGAAGCGGCCCGCGCCACCAGCAAAACGCGCTACATGCATTTCGGCTACGAGTACAACTACGGCGACATCTTGTTCCTGCGCGCGGGTATGAACGGGCAGTACTGGACGACGGGAGTCGAGATCGCGAGTGAAAACACGCAAGTGCAGCTGGCTTATTACGGAGTGGACGTCGGTACGGACACGAAACCCGAAGAGCAGCGCCGCTGGTTGATGAAGTTCGTTTTCCGCTACTAGAGGAGGGACGTCATGACATTGAAACGTTACGCGACCCTGACCGTGGCCGCGATTTTCCTATTCACCGGGTGCTCGAATATCTATGCGCCGCTGGCGAACAAAGATTCCGACGAGGCCCGTTACGAAGACGCGATGAAACTACTGAACGATGCGAAGTACAGCGAAGCGGTCGCGCGGTTCGAGTCGCTGAGCGCCGATTTCATGCGCAAAACTTCGGTCCGGCAGTATTATGCGGGGGCGTTGGCCGGCAAATGCGGCTACAGCATGGCGGGCTTCGTGACGTTCCTGAGCACCGCGGACTTCACCACCTCGCCGTTTTTCAAATCGCTCATGAATCAGTTCACGGGGCGCGTCGTCGCGCCGGAGTTTTGCAAAGCGGCCGAAGGGGTCATCAAGTCCATTTGGGCAGAGGAGACTCCGACCGCGTCCCAGCAGTTCTTTATGGTGATCCTGTCGATGTCCAAGATCGGCGCTTACTTGCGTGCGAAAGGCGACATCGACGGCACGGATGACCTGGGCGACAGTGATCCCGACGCGTCCTTCAACGTTTGCAATACCTCGGACTTCACCGACGACGACGTCAAAGAAGTCGTGACCGGATTTTCGTTGATGCTCATGAACATCGGCGGATTCATCGGCTCTATGTCCGGGGGGACGGCCGACACGATCAACGACATCAACGCCGCCTGCGGCGTTCTTTCGCCGAATCCTTGCGCGACCACCGAGGCGGCCAACGTGGACGCGGGTATGATCACGAGCATGCGCAATATTCTGAATACCGGCGCGGCGAACCCGGCTTTGCCCTTGGGAATCGGTAGCTGCGTCAATCCGGATATCACTCAATGCTGTCCATGAAACGTTTGCGCCCTCGGTGGCGTCTTTTTCTAGCGGTCTTGACCCTCGCGCTGAGCGCGGTGCTCAGCGGTCATGCCGAAGCGGCGGAGCTTCGCTCGTTCGGTCAGAACATCCGCGCCCTCGGGATGGGCGGCGTGCGTCTGACGACGGGAGAGGACGCGGCGGTGCTGCTGTGGAATCCGGCCGGCCTTCGGCTCAGTGAAGGCATGCGGTTGGACATTTTCAATTTAGGTCTCGGCACGAACGGGTACCAGAACTACCAAACCTTCACGCAAATGGGCACGATCCACGGTCTTGAGGATCTGACGCCGCTTTACGGAAAGCCTTTTAACGTGGGCGTGAATGGGTACGCGGCGATGTCGTTCCCGAATATGGGGTTCGCCGTTTTCGATGAGGGTTGGACGGATATCAAGTTCAACAACCCGGCTTTCCCCGAGTTGAACGTCGCCTATTACAACGACTACGGTTATGCACTGGGGGGAGCCTTCGGCGTCGGCCCCGTTTCTTTCGGTGTTTCCGTGAAACGCATCACGCGTTCGGGCGGGTACAAAACGATTGGCGCCGAGATGCTCGATGGTTTCGACACTTCGACCGTGACTTCGATGTTCACGGACGAAGGCGTCGGTTACGGCCTGGATTTGGGCGTTCTTTTGCGGGCGCCCGCGCCTTTCAATCCCACCTTGTCGATCGCTTGGCAGAACGTCGGTCATACGGAGTTTCAGCTCTCGAAAGGTACGATCACTCCGCCCGGAATTCGTGACAACGTGGTGTTAGGGGCGACCATCGACGGCGATGTGGGTTTGGCGGGATTCGCGGCGGGAGTCGAGTATCGTCACGTCGGTTTGCCGGGAGAACAACTCGGTAAGAAAATCCACATGGGCGCGGAGCTCAGTCTATTGAATCTGGATCTGCGCGCCGGTTTCTACCAAGGCTACACGACCTACGGCGTGGGCCTGGACCTCTTTTTGGTGCAACTCGACGCCGCTCTTTATTCGGCCGAACGGGGAGCCTACCCGGGGCAAACACCCGATCAGCGTATCAATGTCGGTTTGTCGGCGAGCTTCGGCTTCGATCCCGACTTCAATCTGATTTCGTTCGGCGGCAAGGGCCGCAAACTCAAACAACGCCGCTAAGATCCACTTTCGACCCGACCTCGACTTTTGTTGCGATAGCGCATGATCGACATGATCGATTGTTGTCGGCCGTGACAAGCCCCTGCGAGAATAAAACCTCATGATGAAGAGGACTTGGCTCGGTTTCATAGTTGCGGCATTCGGGGTCACATTGTTGATGACCGAAAGTGCGCTCGCGCAAAACTCGGCGCCCACGGTCACGGCCCCGCGTCCCGGCGCGAAAAGACCCGCGCGCCGATCCGCGCCCGGCGCACGTGCGCGGACCGCGCTTCCCGATAGTCGTATCGACAACAAAGTCGTCGTGTTGCGTGAAGGTCGACCGCTCCCGCTGAAAACCAATGTCCGCTGGGATTTCCTCGAGGTCGCCCCCGGCGCGAAGGCCTTCTTCGCGCAAGTCGTCATCGTCCCGCCGCCCGGTGCGCGCATCACCGAAATTTCGGGCGCGAACGTGGTTTCCAAACCGGGTTGGTTGCGTGCGGATGCCGCACTTTTCGCGTTGGGTTCGATCGTCACGGATCTGAAAGTCAAATTCGCCGACGGGCGTGAGGAAACTTGGAAGGCGCAGGCCGAGTTCACCAGGCCCGCGTTCCGCATGAAGGGCTGTATCGAGGCGGGGCTGAAGGTCGTCTCGGCCGATAGCTCGGTCCCGAACGTTTTCTTCGCGGCGGAATGTACGATTAAAGAAGACCGCGTGGTTTTCAACCCTTCGGTTCCCGGTGATTTGGAGTGGGACGTGACCACCATCTTCGAAACCGACGGTAAGGGCGAGCGCTGGAAGATGTTCGAGATCTCGCGCAACAACTTGGTGACCGGTGACGACGTCGTCGCGACGCTGGGGTTCCGTTATCAAGGCCGGAAAACATCATTCCTCGTGGTGCAAGATCGCGGAGTGTTCGCATCGGCGCAAGACAGACTCCGCAAAGAGCGTCGCGATGGCACGCGCGCGCGTTTTGATTTCGGCGCGGCGCAATTTTCGGCGACGACTCCGGTCACGACCGCTTCGAGCTCAAGTTTCTTTCTGGGCGGTGACGTCCTGACCCGCGAGCTGCTATGGGGCCTGCGCGGGATCGCGCAAGGGCGCTACATTTTTCCGGTGCAGCGGGCGAGCGCGGTCAGCTTTGCGGGCGGCGTCAGCTACGTCTACGGTGATTTCATGCCGGGCTCGAATATGTTCGGCGCGGCGGGTGAGTACGTCGTTTACCAGCAAAACCAAGAGGCCGACGGCAAATCGATCACCTTCCAGCACAGCCAGTTCGGCGTGAATCTCTTCTACCTGCGGATGATGTCCACGACCTCGGAACTCAAAATCGCGCTGAAGTACAACGGACTCGGCGGCGACTCTTCGGGAATCGCGGCGGACCTCGTTTACGAGGGCCTGCTGGGCACGGAAACGCGTTGGGGATTGATGCTCAGTTACGCGAATCAGGCCGCGAAATCGACTTCCGGATCTTCGACGTTTACGCAGATGTTCCTGGGCGGAAATCTTTCGTTCTAGGGATCTTCCTTACAGCTCGGGTAGATGAAGACCCCGCCGCCGCTCCACAGGCCGCGGTACCCATTACAAGTGATGAGCGATTTGTAGTTCGTGCATTTGTCGGTGCGCGCGACTTTCATGCGCGAATAGGCGGTGACTTGGGTTCCGTGGGTGACCACGCCCGAACCCCACGGCAATCCGCAGAACCAGACGGGCGCGCCGCCCCCGTCGCCGGTGATGCGGCCTTGGGATTTGTCGCCCTTGGGGCCGGTGGGATCGCAGGCCGATTCGCAGGCGGCAAAGCGGTGCTCAGGATAGAGCGCCCGGTCGCCGAATTGACCGCTGGCGCAGGTGAGCGTCACCTGATTGTTGTTCGCATAGCAAGAGGTCCCGCAAGGCACGTTCTGCAAGCGGAAGAACGAGTAGCGCTCGCCGTTTTGCAATTTCACGCCGTCGGGAGTCGTGCAAGTTTGGCAGTTCGTGGGGTTCGCGCAGGTGGGCGACGGGTACAACGCGGGATTGCCGTTCAGCGTCCCGTCATTGCAGCTCAGACTCATCACCAATGAACTGCAGGAGGTCCCGCAGGGTGCGGTCGCGGCCTTGTAACGTGCCGTCGAAGCACCGTGATTCAAAGTCGTGCCGTCGGGAAGGGTGCAAGTGCGGCAGGTGTTGTTGCAAAGGGACGACGTGAAGATGCTGGGCGCCGCGGGATCGGGACTCGTGGTGGCGGCGTCCTTCATCACCCCACCCGCGCACATCAACATTTTTGATTCGCACGCGGTTCCGCAGGTCATGACGCTGGGTTTGTAAAAACGGGCGCTCGTTCCGTCTTCGACCTTCACGCCACCATGGTCGCAGTCGCAGCGACGTTGCCAGCAACTGCGGACGACCTTGGTCTCGCCGATATCGACGTATTCTTGGCCGGGACGGCGGACTTGCAGTTTCGCGAGTTGGCAGCGCATCTCGAGGCGATTGTCCATACACGAGGTGCCGCAAGCGGCGAGATCCGTCGTGTAGACCGCGTTCAAAGACTCGCCACCCGGCAGCGTTCCGCCCCAGGGCAGCACGCATGCGGCACACGCGGGGCCGACGCAATTCGCTTGGGCGTCGCGATCCGGGTCGGACGCCAGATCCGCCACGTCCACACGCCCGGTGCAGGCCGCGAGCGACGAGATCAGTAAAAGGGCGCTGAGCAGGCGGTTCATCATCATCATGGGCACGCATCCGTGCAGCTCAAATAGGGGAACTGCGTTTGTCCGCTCATGACGCCGTTGTCACAGCGGATGAAGCCCATAAAACTCGAGCAGCTTTCGTTGCAGGCCGCGGTGGTGCGCGAATAGGCGGGGATGTAGCCGCCGGGCGAAATCCGTTGCGCAATCGCGGTCGTATCGGTCGAGACGTAACCGTTCGCTTTCGGTAGGTAACAGAATGAAACCGGGGTTTGGACTTCCAGGCCGTAGCTCAGACAGAAGTAAGGCGGCTTGTTCACGTCGCAAGGCGCGCCGCCGCCACCGCCGCCACTGGAGCGTCGCCGGAAACCTTCGCCTTCGCCGTCATCGTTGCCGAGGCCGCCTCCCGAACCGCCGCCCGAACCGGGACCGATGTCGAAATCGCTCGAGCCCGTGCCGCCGCCCGTTCCCTGCGGCACGTTCACGCAGGTCGTGTGGGGGAACGTCGCCGTATTCGTATCGCCCGTCGTGCGGAAACCGGTTCCTTGCGCCAGGCAAGAGACCTGTCCGTACATTCCCGTGAGTTCGCACTTTTCGGGAGCGACGGCGCGATCTTTTTTGAACACCATCAACGGCGGATCGGTCGGTTGGAATTCGACGCCGAGATGGCGGCAGCCGCAAGCGAGCGCGCTGCAAGACGACGCGCGGAACTGATTCAAATCGCCACTGCCTTCCGCGAAGGTCAGGACATTGGACATGGGATCGCTGCACGTGACGCGAACCCGGTTGGCGGGGCCGTTACATTCACTTTGCATTCCGCAGGCGACGGTCGAGCTCTTGAAAAGCTCACGCGATTCTCCGGCGGGAATGATCTGCCCGCCGGGCGCGGTGCAACCGCAGGCGGTCGCTTGGCAAGCGGTCTGTAAGAAACCGACGTCGCCCATCAGCACGCCGTCGGTGCAAGTGACGCGACCCGGATTGCAAGCGATGTTGCAGGCGGGGAGTGCCTCGGCGAAGACGGCCAGACTCCCGCCGTTCGTGATGAGCTGAGTGCCGTGACGGCAACTGCAAGCGTTGGTGGTCGTGCCGGTACGGACGGAAGGGAATCTCGCGATGTTGCCGGACAAGTCGCGCACTTGCACTTGATTCGCCGGCAAGCTGGCCGAAGCCGCGGAGACTTCCATTTCGTTCGTCGCGGTCCAGGTGATCCCGCCATTGAAAGAATAGGGCTGGGGATGCAAGTCGGTCTCGTTGTCCTTGGCGAAGATCGCGAACTTCACTTTCTTGCAGATCGACGTGTCGACCGCGACCTCGGTGATCACGGGCGGCGTTGTATCGTCCGCGCAGGCGGTGCAAGAGGGACCACCCGCGGCCACGCACATCGGGCAGGCGGGAGGCGTCGTATTGATCGCGACATCTTTCGCGCCGTCGGTGGAAGGGACGCCGTTTTGCAGGCTGACCAGAATTTTTCCCGTACAACCCCAGGGCAGTTTTTCGAAATGGAACTGACGGATACGCGCGGTGCCGCGGGTGACGAGGTCGATGATTTCGTCGGGTTCTTTTCCGCAGACGCGCATTTCTTCGCACGGGCGCCACGACGGATCGGCCGTGAAGTTCGCGATGGTCACTCCTCCCGCGCAGATGGGCCCGGGGGTCAGCGTGGTCGCCAGCCGCGTCTCGTCTTTGCAGTAAACGGGCGCTTTCGGATTCTGGGTCACGACGAGGCGGAGGCTATTCACCGGCTTGCAGCCGGGTTTTTGCGCGGCGGTCAGGAAGGCGTCGTCCATCACTTCGATGGACGAGTCGACTTCGGGCATGACGTAGTCGCCCGTCTCGGCCAGGTTTTCCAAACCTTCGTTCACCGCGGCGGTGCACGCGGTGAGCCCGAAGATCAGCAGGGGGAAAAGCAGCAACTTCATCGGGCTCATTGTGCCAAAACTCCGATGCGGCTCAAAGTGAATTGCTGCGTTCCCTTCGCCTTCAGTCGCAGCGTCAAAGAATTCGCGCTGGCGGGCAGATTCACGTCGGCCAGAAGTTGTCCTTCCAGCGTCGAGTTCGTCAGATTCCCGCTGACCCCTCCGAATTTGGCGACGGGAGCTTGATACCAAGTGCCGGTCCCGTTGATCTGGAATTCCAGCAGCAGATCGCGCGGGACCGGCGTCGCGGCGGCGCCCCGATATTTCAGCGCGACGAGCAGGCGTTGGCTTGCGGGCGCGGGCAACGTCACCGCGCCCACGTCTTTGACGAGCGTCCAATTCGTGGCCGAGCTCACGCGCACGTTGGTCGAAGTCACATCGGCCCAGACGCGCGCGTGCAGTGGAAAGTGTTTGCCGATGAGCTGCGAGTAGCTGAAGGTCACGACATCCGGCAGGGTGATGTTGGAGCCATCTTGATAGCTGGTACCGCCCGAGCCCGAACCCGAAAGGCTTTCGCTACGGAACATGGACGAGGCCGCGTCGAGCGTTTGCGCGTTCGGCGTGTTCGTGCCGGCGATCAGTGCGCCCGAGTTGAAGTAACTTATGAACGAATCCACGGTCGGCACGACTCCGCCCATCATGCGGGGGGCGCCGACGGCGGCGTACGAGATCGGCAGCGAACGGGGTGACCACTGCAGCTGCGCGATGGTGCGGTTGATCGCGGGCGTATTCAGCGCCGAGATGAATCCGGCCGGAACCTGGCGCGCGGCCAGAACGGCGTCGATGTCGGGAATCATGTCCGGACGCCAAGTGACGCCGATCGAGGCTTTGACCTGGGTCATCACTTGGCGCACGTCGTAGGTCGCCGTGAAACGACTGGGGAACGCGCAGCCGTCGCCGGCATCGGCTGAAGGCGCGAGCGTCAGCATACTGAAATTGGAATAGGTATCCGTGCCCATACGCACGAGACGATTGGATTCGCCGATGGGGGCGGGCGCGACGTAGCGGTACTCGTCGGTGTCGTCGTTGAAAGGCGGTGTATAACGCGCCATCAATCCGGCGTTGTCGATCGCCCGGGGAGAAGCATTCGTATACTGGATCCGACTCGATTTTCCCGAGAGCGTATAGACCGAAGCGACCCGGCCGTCCGGTGATTCGACGGGCGCGTTCAGCGGCAGTCGCGTTTCCGGAATCATATCGAAGATGTCCTCGACGGCGATACCCAACGCGACGGCGATGGGTTTGCGCGAATTGGTGAAGCACGCGGTGCCCGTGATGTTCAAAACGAAATTTGCGTAGCTCACGCTCGTGAATCGGATCGTCGGTGACTCGTCCGCCAGGTAAGGATCGATGTAAACGCTGGCCGCCGTTTGCGCGGGGGTCGCGTCCATGTAGCCGGGTTGGTACTGGTAGACCGGCAAATCCAAAAAGCGCGCGCCGTCCGGAGTCAACGCGCGAAAGAAGAGCGTCCGCGCGGTGCCGTTCACTTGGGCCGGGGGAACCGCGTACTGGAATCCCAGTCGCACTTCGGCGGAGTTGCATTGGGCGAAGTAGTCGCCCCGCGCCCAACGGGAGGCTTGGATCGTGCTCAGCAGTGTGCCGTTCGCGGAGTTCAGGCGCACCTCGATCGGGAGCTGATCCGGAAAGCCGTTCAGGCAGGCCCAGCCTTCGATCAAAACGTCTTTCCCGCGCGCGGTCACCGAGACGACGGCGCCACGCAGTTGGGCGGCGCTGCGGTCCCCGAAGTTGAGCGCGGTTTTCGCGATCATTTTGTCGGTGATCAATCGGTCCGCGTCGTCTTTGATTTCGAGGTAGACGCCCGGGTCGACGAGCATCGATGAATTGCTGATGTCGAACGTACAGGTGGTGTTGGTGGTCACGCGGCAGGTCTGTCCGGTGAAGGTCGCGCTGAGGAAGTCGGGATTGGTGTAGGCGCGCATCGTCCAGCCCGTCGAGAGGTTGGCGTTCGTGACCGCCACGGTCACCCGCATCGTGGTTCCGCCGACGAGTTCGCTGCTGATCAAAGAGATCTGCGCCAGGGCGGGGGAGGTGCTGCTGACCAAACTTTCGATTTCTTGTTTCAGCGCGGGGAAATTCAAATAGCGCTGCGTCTGCACTTTTCCCTCAAGCGCGGCTTGGGGAACCGTGCTGGCCAGCACGATATCTTTCACTTGACGGGCCGTGATCTTCAGGCCCGCGGCTTTGGCGTAGTGGCGCACCCACAACGTCGCGGCGGTCACCATGGGAGCCGCGAACGAAGTTCCGCTCGCGATCGTGTATCCGCTGTCCAAACCCAGCGTGCGGATGGATTTTCCGGGCGCGGCGATATGGATTTGCGCGGGCGAAAAATTCGAGAACTCATCCAACTCGATGGGCGAAGCGACCTGTGCCGCCGTCGGCACGCTGGTTTGTCCGGTCATCGTGATGGCGCGCGGAGAGGCCGACGCCACGTTGATCTGACCGTTCACCTGGAAGCTCGCCGGAAAGTACCGGGCCTCGTCGAGGTTCTGTTTGACGTTACCGGCGGCCACGACGATCGAGATGTTGGCGGCCGCCGCGCGCTCCATGGCGTCCTGCAGGGCGAAATCGTTCGTGTTGAATCCGCCGAGACTCAGGTTGATGACTTCCGCGTTCACGTTGCGCAGCCAAGTCAAACCGTTCACGAGTTCGGTCGTGGTGATGACGCCTTCGGCATTACCGACTTGGGCCGAGTACAAAAGCATGTTGCCCGCGAACAGCCCCGCGCCGCCGCGGGCGTTGTTCATCATCGACACCATGACGCCGGCGACCGCGTTGCCGTGAAAGTTGCAGATCGCCGTGCAGCTGCTGGAAAAATTCGAGTTCACGATCGGCACGCCGGACAAATCCTCGTGCGAGGACTGCACGCCCGAATCGACCATACCCACGATCAGGTTTCCGCTGGTCGGACGGGGCAGCGAACGAAGGTACTCCATCACGCCCGCGCTACCGAGAACCTGGTGGTGGTATTGCCCGGCGACCCCGGGATCGGTCAGGTAAGAGGTTTGGTTCTGCCGGTAGGCGCGTTCGTCGGCGATGCCGATCACGCATTTGTTATTCGCGTGGCTGTACTGTACGAGCTCTTCAATGGCTTCAGCGGATAAGGGGTCTTCCGGATTGTAGCGGTAAGCTTGCAGCGAGTTCTCGAAATCGGGGCGCAGCGACTGGCGTTGCAGCCGGCAGACCAGCGCATCCGGATCCTGCGCGCACGCTTGGATTGCGCAGGGATTGTTGACCAAGACGGAAAGCTGCTGGCGGTAGGCGTTCGCTTTGCCGGCGGCGCGCATTTTCATTTGCACGTTCTCGGGCTCGTCGATGCGAACACGCTTTTCGAAGAAGGGCGAACGGGCCGGGGTTTCGATCAGACTCGTGTCGAAGTGGGTTTGACCGCAGTTCTGAAATAGCGCCGCGATCCCGAGGGCCGGGATGGCGAAGACGAGTAGTCTCAAATAGCGCGAATGCAGTCTCAGCAAGGCGATTCCCCCGACATTAGATATCGGCCCGGCGGCGCGGGGTCTAAAGCCGGTTTTTCGTCAAAAAACCAGCCGTTACGCGAGGTCCAGTGGGTCACCGGGATGTCTCGGAACGAGATTTTCCCGAAATGGGAAATGGTCGTGAAACGGTTCAGGTAAAGACGCCTCTTTCCGATAAGTCGCATTATGAACATTTCCTCATGGACCGGCTTCGCGATTGCATTCGGCGTGCTCTACTTCGGGGTCTTCAAAGGCGCGACGAATCCATTTTTGTTTCTGGATTCCCACGCCTTGATTCTCGTGCTCGGCGGAACGCTCGCGGCGACCTTGATCGCCTTTCCCTTCCGCCG